>JAEETM010000087.1 GCA_016290335.1 Treponema sp.
CTGTTCAATCTCCGCAGTCACACCATAAACATCAAGGAACATGGCCAGAAGGGTACAAATCACATAAGCTATAAAGCCAATCTTAAACGCCCTTCCGCGTTCCTTCTGCTGGCGTTCATCATACTTTCCCTTGTTCTCCTTGTGAATCAGTTTACCAATTAAGATTCCAATTGCCACACAAACAAATACTGCCACAATTCCTACCGCAAATCCTTTCAAATATTCTGAAGACATAACGCTTCCTCCTGAAAAATGTTTTGGTAAGGCTTTTGATTTGCTTTCGCATTGCCTTACTTTATGTCAAATATATATTACATTTTGTAATATGTCAAGTATATTTTACAAATTGTCCAAAAGAAAAAAAGTAAAAGTGTCCGCAGTTGACCAAACTTCAATAAAACTTTAATATTTCAGTATGGATAAACGAAACGAACGTCTTGCAGAGTTTCTGGATAGTGATACAATCAAAGCTCTCTCTGATTTTGTAAATAAAGACAAAGGCTTCGAAAAACCTGCGGATGTGATTGCAGCAGCTTTTGGAGCAAGCAAAAACTTTTCAAAAATGGATGATGAGCGGGTTAAGAAATTAGTTTCGAGCTTTAAGAACAATCTTACACTTCTTATACAGAAAACTTGGGTTGAAAAATCAGACATAGAATTAAAAGACCAGCTTTTGTATCAGCTTGATATTTTCCTGGGTAACGAAAAGTGGAAAGACAATTACATTCTCTTCCTTCAGATGATTAACCAGGGCGTTGAGCTTATGTTTGGTCAGAAGCCGGAATCACCGGAGTTTGCAGAATATTCACTTCGCATCGATCCTGAGTTTGGTATTTTCTGGTGGTATATTTCAAACCTCCCCCCCAAAGCAGACTGGTCAGAAGAAAAATGCCGGTTAGCTATGATGTTGGGAATGTTTTTCTTAGCAAATTATTAGCGTTGATTTTCGTTATTGGAGCAGATTCAATATTTGAACGAATTATAGAAGCCGGGACTTACAAGAGTTCTGGCTTTTTTTATGGAGTATTACATGGATATAAAGTTAATCACAGACAATCTTCGTAAGGGAAGCGAAAAGCTTGCAATACAGACAGCAGCTCAGAAAAACGAGGCCCTTAAGGCGGTTGCAGAAGCCTTGGATAAAAACCGTGCTTCCATCATCACAGAAAATAAAAAGGACCTTGAAGCCGGACGTGCAGGTGGAATGACAGAATCTCTCCTGGACCGCCTTACCCTTACAGATTCTCGCCTCGATGGAATTATTGACAGTATTAAAACAATCATAAATCAGACAGACCCTATTGGCGAAGAAGTTGCAGGCTGGACAACTCCAAACGGAATGCTTATCCGCCAGGTTCGCGTGCCTCTTGGTGTTGCGGCAATCATTTACGAAAGCCGCCCGAATGTTACAGTTGATGCGTTCAGCCTTGCTTATAAAAGTGCAAACGCAATTCTGCTTCGCGGTTCTTCTTCTGCTTATCGTTCAAATAAAGAAATTGTCCGTATAATTAAGGAAGCTCTGGCTGGCGTTGAAGGCGGAGTTCCGGAGGCGATTGAGCTTGTAGAAGTTCGCGAGCATGACCACAGTGATGTTGACCAGATTTTGAATGCAGTTGGAATGATTGATGTTTGTCTTCCACGTGGCAGCGGTAAAAAGCTGATTCAGCACGTTGTTCAGAATGCAAGGATTCCTGTAATAGAAACAGGCAGCGGTGTTTGTCATATTTTTGTTGATGAATCTGCCGATCTGCAGATGGCCTGCCGCATTGCCGAAAATGCCAAGATTCAGCGTCCGAGTGTCTGCAATGCAATTGAAGGAATTGTTGTTCATAAAAATATTGCCGCAGACTTTTTGCCGATGCTTGAAAAAACTTTCAATGGCCGCGTAAAGCTTCATGCCGACGAACAATCCATCAAATATCTTAAAACTGCAATTCCTGCTACTGAAGAAGATTTTGATACCGAATATCTTGATTACGAATGTTGCATTAAAGTTGTAGAAAATGTTGATGAAGCAATTGCTTTTATAAATGCGCACAACACCAAACACAGCGAAAGTATTATTACCGAAAGCCGCACCAATGCAAAGCTCTTCCAGTCTAAGGTTGATGCAAGCTGCGTTTACGTAAATGCCAGCACCCGCTTTACCGATGGCGGAGAGTTTGGTTTTGGTGCCGAGCTTGGAATAAGCACCCAGAAGCTTCATGTTCGTGGCCCAATGGGAATAAAGGCTTTAACCACAACCAAGTTCCTTATTGATGGCGATGGACAAATCAGGTAGGAGTAGATGATGAACTATATCAGCGAAGCATTAAAAGATGCACGGAAAATTGTAATAAAAATTGGCTCAAATACTTTGTCTAAACCGGACGGTACACAGAACACAGATTTTATGCAGGATTTTGCACGCCAGTGTGCAACGCTCATAAAGCAGGGCAAGCAGATTGTTCTTGTTTCTTCCGGGGCGCAGGTTGCAGGTGTTTCTACTACAAAAGAGTGGGCAAGAAAAAAGGATGTTCATTATCGTCAGGCACTCTGTTCAATCGGGCAGGTTGAGCTTATGCACCAGTGGCGCAAGGCTTTCCAGCAGCAGGGCATACACATTGGTCAGCTGCTCCTTACAAAAGATGATTTTGAAAACGAACACCGAAGCCTTAATATCCGCAACACACTTTTCACACTTGTTGACGAAGGCGTTGTACCAATCATCAACGAAAACGACAGTGTAAGCTTTGACGAAATTAAAATCGGTGATAACGATAACCTTTCGGCACTTACTGCAATTCTCTGGTCTGCAGATCTGCTTATTCTGTTCAGTGATGTTGACGGCGTTTATTCAGATAATCCTAAAACAAATCCAGATGCAAAGCTTATAGAAACCGTACCTTCAATTCCTGAGCTCCGCAAAGCAATCACAATAGAAGGCCTGAGCGACTTTGGTACCGGTGGAATGGAAACAAAAATCCAGGCTGCCGAAAAAACAACCGTTTACGGTATTCAGATGCTTCTTGCTAAAGGCGACAAAGAAAATGCATTGCTCAGCCTTACAGAAGGTGAAGGTAAAGGAACTTTATTTTTAGTATAACTGTCTTATTTGTGCTATTTTTGTCATATTCGGGCTTGACCCGAATATCTGTTTGTATATTGCATTTTTAGTGTTATATTATAAGTATGAACAAATCAGATTTATCTCGTAACTATTTTATGCTCGACGGCAGATTTGCCCGTAAAGGCTATGACTGGTGGTGGCACAATTTTACCGGAGTTAACGAAAAAACTGGTGAAGAACGCACATTCTTTATTGAATATTTTACGTGTAATCCTGCACTTGCAAATCAGGTTTCGACCCCGGAACCAGTTTTAGGCCAGCGTCCTGTTAACCGCGAAAAAGGATTAAAACCAAGCTATGTAATGATAAAGTGCGGCTGGTGGGGTGAGAATGCAACTCAGCTTCACCGTTTTTATGCCTGGAATGATGCTTCAATTTCCTGCGATGAATCAGGTTATCATCTTACAGCGGGAAACGAAAGCTATATAATCTGTTCTGCCTGTGAAACTGAATTAAAGGGGTCTGTTAGTATAGACAAACAAGTTGTAAAAGATCATCCGGAATGGATGTGCGATTCGGGTTCAATGAGCTGGAATATAAAGGTTGAAAAAAAGGTTGCATTTAATGTAGGCTATGGTGCCGGTTCACTTTTCCGTAAGCTTAAAGCCTTTGAAATGTACTGGCATGCAGAAGGAATGAAAACCTTATATTCTGGAACTGTAATTGCTGATGGTGAGACTTACATTATAACTAACGAACGTTCGTTTGGTTATGCAGACAAAAACTGGGGTGCCGATTTTACTTCTCCTTGGGTCTGGCTTTCTTCCTGTGATATAACAAGTAAGAAAACAGATAAAAGACTTGAAGATTCTGTTTTTGATATTGGCGGTGGTCGGCCAAAGGTTTTTGGAATTGCATTGAACCGCAAGCTTTTGAGTGACTTCTGGTACGAAGGAAAATCTTATGAGTTTAATTTTTCTAAGTTCTGGACCTTCTGTCGGACTAAGTTTGATTGCCACGAAACAGAAGATAAAATCATATGGTATGTAAGGCAGGAAACTACTACAGCTGTAATGGAAACTTCCGTTGAGTGTGATAAATCAAAAATGCTTCTTGTAAACTATGAGTCACCGGATGGTCAGAAACGTCATAACAGATTGTGGAATGGTGGAACAGGTACAGGTACAGTAAAGCTTTATCGTAAGCATGGCTTGCAGGGAAGACTTTTTGGTTCAGCAAAAAAAATTGAACTTATAGATGAAATCGAAGCTCGCCATATTGGTTGCGAATGGGGAGAATACACAAAATAAAACAGGATTAAGTAAGATGACACTAACACCACTTCAAAACGAAATACAGCTTGCCCTTACAAAGCTTGGAGATCGCAGCAGATTTTCCGAAGCAATTCTTGCTAAAACTATACGCGAAAAATGCAAAATTGAAGGCAAGAAAAAAGCAGGAATTACACTTACAGATTTAGAAAAAGCAGCTGCATTTCTGGAAGAAACAACTGGTGCTCAGTATTCCTTTATGCTCAACAGTGCCAACGACCTGCTGATTGAAAAAACTGAAAACAAGCGTTTACTCGAAGGAGAAGTACGCCAGCGAAGGCTTAAAAGCGAAAAGGCAATGAGTGTTTTTACCAATTCCGATGTTACAGAAAAAACAAAAATGCCAAAACCTCAGGCCAGGACTGTAAGGAAATCAATTAACATTTATTCCGATTTTGAAGATTTGGAATAGAGTGTAAAATATGACATGTTTGTGTCATATTTTGTATGATATATTATAACCATGCATTTTATAGACGCTAAGACAATTCTAACTCCTCGAAGCATGAACATTTACAGGGGCTGTTCTCATGGCTGTATTTATTGTGATTCGCGCAGTAAGTGCTATCAGTTTACGCATGAGTTTGAAGACATAGAAGTTAAGCGTAATGCACCGCAACTGTTAGAAGATGCTCTACGCCGAAAACGACGTCGCTGTATGATTGGAACAGGTTCTATGGGCGACCCGTATATTCCGATAGAAAAAGAACTTTGCCTTATGCGTCAGTGCCTTGAAATTATTGAACGCCGTAACTTTGGTGCAACACTCATTACAAAATCAGATTTAGTTTTACGCGACCTTGATTTGTTAGACAAGATTAACAAAAAAACAAAAGCAGTAGTTCAGATGACTCTCACCACAGCAGATGATAATCTTTGCAGAATGATTGAACCCGGAGTTTGCACTACAAGCCGCCGCTTTGAAGTTTTGTGTGAATGTAAGAAGCTTGGAATACCAACCGTTGTATGGTTCAGTCCACTGCTTCCATTTATAAATGACACTGAAGAAAACATAAAAGGTATTGTAGATTTGTGTGTGCAGGCTGGAGTAAAGGCAATCTTATGTTTTGGAATCGGCCTTACCCTACGTGAAGGAAACCGTGAATACTTTTATGATGCTTTGGATAAACTTGCACAAAGTGATTCCCGTTTTGCTGGAATGAAAGAACGCTATATAAAAAAGTATGGTTACAGGTATGAAGTTTCAAGTCCTCATGGAAGAAAATTATATTATCTGCTTTTAGAATTATGTAAGCAAAATGGAATAATGTTTGGAACCGATTCAATTTTCAAATGGATAGAAGAGTTTCCGCAGGATAGTCTGCAGCCCGGTCTTTTTGATTGATAATCTATTGTTATTATTTTTAATTAACCCATAAATCTAGTATGCAAAAAACAGTTAAAGTGTTAATCTCTAAATATGGATTGGCATACGGCAACATTAGAAGAATTGTCGGTTTTGCAAAAGTGTGCACTTAACAACAATTTTTTTGCAAACAACTACAGTGCTGTTAATACTATTTTGTATTCAAAAAAATACAAAGCGCTGATTGCAATAGAAAACGGCTGGTTTTTCGAAAAATACTGTGACGGTGAAAAAAGTATTTTCGGCTTTCCTCATAACCTGAATGGTGACAAATCAAACATAAAAGCAGCAATTCAAGAACTGGTAAAATCAGCAGTGCAGGAAAATAAGTCAAATACGTGTATTTTCAAAAATATCGCCTCAGAAGAAAAAGATATTATCAATTCACTTTTTGATGCTGTAAAAATCCAAGCTACTCCGTCATACAGCGATTATATTTATCTTACAGAAAATCTGAGCACATTGCCCGGAGCCAGATACAGCAAAAAAAGAAATCACCTTAATCAGTTTAAGAAAAAACACCCGGATGTTAAGTTTGAATTGTTAGACGAGCATAACATAAAGTACGCTTATGAAATTGAAGAAAAATGGCTTCTGGAAAATACTCTGGAAAATCAGGACGCTGAAACAGATGATAGTCAGGACTTACAGCAGGAACAGAAAATAATTCAAACTGCCCTGGATAATTTTGAATATTTTTCAAAACACGCAGACATGAAGGGCGGAATCCTTTTTGTAGAAAATGAACCAGTTGCCTTCTGCCTTTCAAGCACACTGAGTAATTCAGTTACCGATATCCATTTTGAAAAATGTCTTTCACCGTTTGCAAAAGATGGCGGTTATGCAGTTATAAACAACGAGTTTGCAAAAACAGTTTCTACAAAATACATTAACCGCGAAGAAGATTTGGGAATAGAAGGTTTACGAAAAGCAAAACGTTCTTACTATCCAGAAATCTTTTTAGAGAAGTTTGATGTTGAAATAAAGCTTTAGAGATTGCCGAGTCGGGCACGACAATGACATCTTAACCAATAAGGCTCTTCTGCTTTTTGCTTACCGGTTCGCAGGTTAAATCAATACCGAGCTTTTTGAAAATCTTTCGGTCAACTTCGCTGAGCATTACAGTTGTATGAACCTGGCAGCCTTTCAGATTTGGCAGTTGCTCAACAGCTTTACGGCAATTTTCATCATTCAAAGAAAGCATGGCAAGAGCAACAAGTACCTCATCAGTATGGAGGCGGGGATTATTTCCCTTAAGATAATTAACTTTCATATTCTGAATAGGCTCAATCATTTCGGCCGGGATAAGCTTAAGCTTGTGGTCTAATCCTGCAAGATGCTTTGTAGCGTGCAGAAGAAGTGCGGCACTTGTTCCAAGCAAATCAGAAGTTTCAGATGTGATGATGGTACCATCGGCAAGTTCAATTGCGGCAGAAGGAACCTTAGATTTTGCAGCGCGTTCTTTAGCGGCAACAGTTACCTTTCGCAAGTCTGTAGAAATCTTTGCCTGCTGCATCAAAAGCTCAATCTTGTTAACTTCTTCTTCAGTTGCATTTCCTTCAACATAGCGGTTCAACGAAGTATAGTAGCGGCGTATAATTTCCTGATTACTTGCATCACAGCATGCTTCATCATCATAGATACAATAGCCTGCCATATTAACGCCCATATCTGTTGGCGACTTATATGGATTTTTGCCTGGTCCGTAAATGCCTTCGAAAAGTGCATTAAGTACAGGGAAGATTTCTATATCACGGTTGTAGTTAACTGTTGTTTCGCCGTATGCTTCCAGATGGAAAGGGTCAATCATATTAACGTCAGCCAGGTCAGCTGTGGCGGCTTCGTAGGCAAGGTTTACAGGGTGCTTGAGCGGCAGATTCCAGATAGGGAAGGTTTCAAACTTAGCATAACCTGCTTTAATTCCACGTTTATTTTCGTGATAAAGCTGGCTCAAACAGGTTGCCATTTTACCGCTTCCAGGACCTGGTGCTGTAACAACAACAAGAGGGCGTGTGGTTTCTATATAATCATTTTTTCCAAAGCCTTCGTCGCTGTCAATCAACGGTACGTTAGAAGGGTAGCCTTCAATTGTATAATGATAGTACGTCTTGATATTCATTCGCTTGAGCTTGTTACGGAAAGCCTTTGCAGATTCCTGTCCCTTATAGTGGGTGATTACAACGCTTCCTACCATAAGGCCACGGCTCTGGAACTCATCGCGCAGACGCAAAACATCCTTGTCATAAGTAATTCCAAGGTCACCGCGAACTTTGTTTTTCTCAATATCAACTGCGCTAATTACGATGATGATTTCTGCAACATCTGCAAGCTGCATGAGAAGCTGTAATTTACTGTCGGGCTGGAATCCTGGAAGAACTCTGGAGGCGTGGTAATCGTCAAAAAGCTTGCCTCCAAATTCCAGATAAAGCTTATCGCCAAAGTGGGCGATCCGTTCCTTAATGTGCTCTGATTGAATTTTTAAATACTTATCATTATCAAATCCGTTTTTCATACGGAAATTAATTATAAGCTATTTGTTATATTTTGTGAAGTTTTTTCTTACACATCTATTTCGATTTTGCGGCCGGTCGGCTGGTACTGGTAGTAGCGGACACCTGCGGCATTCATAAGACGTTTTGAAGCTTCAACAGATGGAGTTCCATCGTATTTGTTATCGGCATAAACTACAGTTTTAATTCCAGACTGAATGATAGCCTTTGCACATTCGTTGCACGGGAAAAGTGTAACGTAAATCTTGCAGTCGGCCAGAGAACCGCCACGATAATTCAAAATGGCATTCAATTCGCTGTGAGTTACATAAGCGTATTTTGTATCCAAAGTGTCGCCTTCGCGTGCCCATGGGAAATCATCATCTGAGCAGCCACGTGGAAAACCATTGTAGCCCATAGAAAGGATTTTGTTGTCTTCGCTTACAATGCAGGCGCCTACCTGTGAATTAGGATCTTTTGAACGGAGGCTTGCAAGCTTGGCAACACCCATAAAATATTCGTCCCAGGAAATGTAATCTTGTCGTTTAAGTGTCATAAGATAATTATGGAATATAAACAGATAACAATCAATAGAGAAGTTATCATCATACTAAAAATCTTTCTTTTATCCTTGCAGCTTCTTCTGGGGTGTAGCAAAGCTTCTGTTTGAAAAACTCCTGCATTGAACCAAAATCTTTTTCAAGTGTGTCCAGAGCTGCATCGATGAAGATTTGTTTTGCAAGCAGGGAGAAGCGGATTTTTTTTGCAAACTTGTGATTGAATCTTATGATTAGCAGCAGGATGTAAACAAAAAAGGCTTTGGTGCGTGTAAAGCGGTTAGAGATGAGGTAATCGCAAACTATGGTGTCGCGGTCTACTCCCAGAAAAGATAAAATCAATGCCGCAAGGATTCCTGTTCTGTCTTTACCGACAGTACAGTGGAAAAGAACAGCGTATTCCTCATCCTTTAGCGAAAGCACAGTTTTCATAATGTTTACAACATTGTTCAGGGTTTTGCCCTTTACCATGTTAACGTACATGTCCTGCATAGGAGGCATCAGCTTAAGAGAACTGAAACTGTGAACTTTTTTTTCGTGGCTCACTCCAACAGCAGCTTCTGTAAGCACCGGCATATGAATATATTTTACACCTTCTACAGAAATGTCCGGCTGTTCTTCGGCTTCTTTTTTTGTCCTTAAATCGATGATGGTAGAAAGCTTGTATTCATCCTTCAGAAGCTTAACGTCTTTTTCTGTCAACTTTTTTAATGTTGCACCGCGGTACAGCATTTTAGATTTTACAGTCCTTCCATCTACAGTTTTTACACCGCCTAAATCACGGAAGTTTTTAACATATCTCAGCTTTACAAGTTCCATAGTTTTCTACAATCTCCACAATGTTGAGTAAGCCTCATCAGAATTATTATACCACAGAAAATGAAGAAAAGAAATTAAAAGTGTTTTTAATAAACACCCTGGCTTCTGCCTGTGTGATAATGCGGCTTCCATTAAAAATGAGTGCCTGTTCTCCGTTAGCTTCAACATACTCAGCTTCCATTATGCCTCGGACGTAAACGTGTGCAATATGATTAGCACAGGCCCTGCATAAATACAGGTCTCGTAATTCTTCGGCTTTGGAATACGTTTCTCTGTCTTCAATTTCCGGAATACTCAGCTCAATTTTCATAAACTGATGGAGGATTCTGGCAGCTGCTTTTTTATCTGTAAAGCGTTCAGAATCGTGTTCATCCCAGTCTTCCAGCCAGTCCTTTAAGTGACCATAGTGGAGAATTGTATTTATATCTTCAGAGGATGGTTTAAACTGTTCCCACAGCAGGTGAACAAAATCCTTTATCATTATGAAATCAGAATCGTTTGAGAGTTTGTGTTCGTTCATTTTCTTGTAAGCTTAAGTGTAATGCTGTCGCACGGTGAAAGAGCCGGCACTTGAATTGAATGACTAACACTCGTTAGTTTATCACTCCATAAATCTTCAACAGCATATTCCCGTCCATAAGTTGTAACAGGAGTTTCAACAGAAAAATCTTCAGGAGAATAACCAGCCTGTTTCAAGCTTCTGTTAACTCCGTCTAACAATCTTCCAATTGCAATTTCAAATGATTCTGATTTATTTGTTTCGCTCAGATTTATTACGCTTACTGCAAATCCGCCGTCAGAAAGAGGCTTTACAAGAACATCAACACGTTCATTATCCTGAATGTAATCTTTATCAGTTGGAACACCATCATTAGAAATTGAGCTGTATACACGCTTTGCCTGAATGCCAAGTGAATCCTGATTTAATTCAATAAGCTTTTTATTCGAAATAATTTTGTAAAGCAAGTCGTCCTTACCTGTAATCCGCCTTAAGTCCATTCCAAGCATAAGAGGTGCATTCATCATACACCACATTGTAAAATGCGTTTTATTCATTTCTGGCGTAAGGCCCTTCATTCCAATCATAAGCATATCTGGGTCGTTCCAGCCTTTATCCAGCCCGGCAAACTCATCCATAATTACAGCCTTGTTGTACTGCGAAGTAACACTCGGTGTACCAGCATCAGACCAGGAACCAAAACCAGCATCACCATCAGAACCAACACGGAAAGTTATATCATTCAAAATACGCCAGGAATCGGCAACCTTGTAGCCCCAATTCTGCGGTTGAGTTTTTCCCCATTCGCAGAGAGAAAGAATTATATCATGAGACGGGTTTGCAAGATTAAGACCTTCGAGCATTGCCGCATACGAACAGAGTGTATTTTCCTGCCTGCGGTGATTCATCAAACGAATCTTGTTACTGCCAGCTTCAAGCTCAATTATAATTTCTGCCGAGCTTGTAAAGCTTTGTTCAGAATCTGTAGGTGGTAAGAAATAATCGTAAAAAATCTTTTCGCCAACCGCTACCTGAATCCATTCACCAATTCCATTTTTCTTTGCAGTTGCATAATCAATTGTTAGTTGAAACAAACCGCTGCATGGCACATTCACAGTAAATACAAGTTCACTGCTTCGTGGGCCGATTGGAGTTGTACCTGTGTTAGTCCCGTCAAACGTACCGATGCCCATGACAAAAGTTTCAGCCTTTATTCCGCCTTCGCCTTCAAGCTCTCCATCATTTACAGCCGAAAAGCTCTGTGAGAAATTATTTCCACATACAGTTATGCCGCGAATCTTTGGAGCAAAAACATACCTTGCATTTTCTGGGTTTGAAAAAGTTGCATTATCCCACAAATAATAGCAGTTATCTATTTTCAAAAAATCAACGCCCCAGTCAACATACGACTGAGCATCAACCTTTTCGTGACCGCACGTACCAACTTCTGCACCGGCGCACAGGTTGGTCCCAATGTCATTATACATTCCAAACTTGAGACCCTTGGAATGAATGTAATCGGACAAAGCCTTAAAGCCGCCCGGGAACTTTACGGTTTCATTTGCAAGTTTTCCGTCTACGCGTTCAGAACGGTAGCAGCCGTCATCAAGTACAACAAACTTGTAACCAAGCTTATCGAGCCCGAGTTCTACACTTTTATCTGCCATTACTTTTGTGAGTGCTTCTGTGTTTCCGCTGCCAAAAGCGTTCCAGCTGTTCCAGCCCATTGCAGGAAGGTGCTGTTTCTTTTTTCCCAACAATGCTTTACCACTTGCAAACGAATCAAATCTGTAAGCGTTGTCTGTAATTTTGCTTGGAGTTAAAGGGTACTGGAGGCGGGAGAGCAGGCGGTCGGCAACAGAGTTAGCTACTTCTAACTTACAGTTAAAGCGTGAGGAATCAAAGTCAGCGGTTTCCACTTCAGTTGCGCCGCCACCATTAAGTCCCACCTTCATCTCCCAGCTTGAAACTCCTCCAAAAAAATCAATCGCAAAAAAGACTTCGCCAATCACGCTGTCTTTATTTGCCGGGTCTGCATTTCCAAAAGTACCGGTCACACCAATTCCAATATCGGTACCCATCATCTTCCTGGATGCAACTGCCATAGCTGCAGACGTTTCCTTTGAATAAACACCGTATTTTTCTATTACATCAGATGGAACGCCCTGCCTTATTTTTGCCTTATTGCTGTACGTAACAAACGAGCCTTTAAAAATCTCCGAAGAGCCTTCCGTATCAGTTATCAGGGAAGAAATCAGCCCGGAAGTACAGCTTTCCATGGCAGTAATAGTGATTTTCTTTTCAATCAAAGTTTTTGTAAGATGATTATATTTTTTTTGTACAGATGATAAAGTGTCCGATACTACAGTCATTTTTCACTCCTATCAGTATTATACCAAATAGCACTAATAAAATAAAACGATTTATTAAACTAATTATATATGGTATAATTCCCCTATGGACTTTTTGAGGTCGCATCAGCTGAATATAATGCTCGTTTTAATGGGCATTTGCGGCATTCTTGCTTTTTGTGTGCTGCTTACAAAGACGCTGAATCAAAAAAGAAAAAATGCACTCTTTTCTCTTGAATTAAGCAGTATGCTTCTTCTGTATTTTGACCGCTATGCGTACATTTTCCGTGGAAATACAAGCGACCTTGGTTTCTGGATGGTGCGAATCTGTAATTTCTTTGTGTTTTTCTTTTCCATTACAATTTTCTATGCTTTCAATTCCTATCTTATAGACTTATTCAAAAACGAAGGCGGTGTTAAAAGGTGTCCTGTACGTTTCAGGATTTGTAAAATTGCCGCAGTTTTCAGTATTGTGGGATTAATCATCTCCCAGTTTACCAATTTTTATTACTATTTTGATGCCCAGAACTGCTATGTACGCGGCAAAGGTATTCTTATAAGCTATATCGGGCCGCTTATAATGCTGTTTATGGATTTGTCGCTTATTGTTGATTTTTTTGACAGATTCCGCCGCCTTATAAGCATTCCGCTGATTATTTTTGCTGTTTTTCCGTTTGTTGCTTCTGTAATTCAGATTTTTGCTTACGGTATTTCGTTTACAAACCTTTCTATTGTAGGACTCGCAATCCTCCTTTATATTTTCGGGCTCATAGATTTGAACGAAACGCTGGAAAAAGCAAAGCGCCGCGAAATAGAGATTCTTAAAGATGAACAGAGCAATATAAGGCTTTTGTTTGAACAGACAGCAACAGCTCTTGCAAACGCTATAGATGCTAAAGATGAATACACACACGGACATTCAATGCGTGTAGCAGAATATGCCCAAAAAATTGCACATTATGCAGGAAAAGACCCTAAATACTGCAATGAAGTTTATTTTGCAGGGCTTTTGCATGATGTAGGAAAAATAGGTGTTCCAATCAGCATTATCAATAAAAATGGAAAACTTACAGAAGAAGAGTTTGCAGAGATAAAAAAGCATCCTGTAATCGGACATCAGATTCTTTCAAGTATTGATAAATCACCATATCTTTCAATTGCAGCTCATTTTCATCATGAACGTTATGATGGCCGCGGATATCCTCACGGTTTAAAGGGTGATGATATTCCGGAGATTGCAAGAATTATTGCTGTTGCAGATGCATACGATGCAATGACTTCCAAACGAAGCTACCGTGACCCTATTCCTCAGGATAAGGTTCGCGAGGAAATTGTAAAATCTACAGGCTCTCAGTTTGACCCTGCCTTTGCAAAGCTCATGCTCCATATGATTGACCTTGATACTGAGTACAATCTTAAGGAGCACGAAGAAGTTAAAGAGCTTGGCGGAAAAGATATTCTTAACTGTGCTGAGTTCCGTTCTCAAAAATCTGAAGGAATTCTGCTTACCCGCCAGCCGGTTATGATAAAGGTAAGCAGCCACGCCGACACAGATATTATTGATGAATACACAATTCCTTCATTTATTGTTTTTGATTCCCTCGATGCCCGCGCTCACGAAACAGAATCTAAACGCAAAGAAATGCTTTACAACGAATATGCAATTATCCGTTTTGACGGCAAGATTACAGAAGGCTCTGCAAGAAAAATCCAGACAGAAATTATTCCGGCAGAAGCTTACAAAGACAAAGCTCCTTCCCGTGAGGAAATTCTTTCAGATTATAAAAATGGTCTGAGCTATGAAATCGAAGCCGTAAAATGTAAAGACCATGTTCTGATAGTTATAACTAACAAATTCCAGACTGTC
>JAEETM010000190.1 GCA_016290335.1 Treponema sp.
CAGGTCTATACAGGCGTGATGGACTCCCTCATCGGCCAGTCCACCAACCTCGACGACCAAGTGACCCCATAACCCAAAATCGCATTTTCGGTTGTTTGATCAGTTTTTGAAAGCCGTTGCAGATTGTAGCGGCTTTTTTTGTAGTTTTGCAGCGAAACTGAAACTGTTTGTTATGATTGACATTCAAGATTTTGACAAAGTGGAAGTCCGTGTCGGAACTGTAGTGGAGGTGAAAGAGAACCGTAAAGCCCGGCATCCCGCCTATGCCGTCACCATTGACTTCGGTGAGGAAGTCGGTCTGAAAAAGTCATCGGCACAAATCACAGACCTCTACAAGCCCGAAGACCTGTTGGGCAAACAGGTAGTCTGTTGCACAAACCTACAACCCATGCACATCGGTTCAGTGAAAAGCGAGGTACGCATCCTTGGCAGCGATTCAGGGCAAGGTGTTGTGCTGCTTCGTCCAACAATGCCAGTGAAAAACGGTGATAGAATCTTTTAGGTGTATGCTGCAACAGCAAAGTGTAATCTTTTGTGCGACCGGGCACGCTTTCCACTCGAATTTCGCGGCGAACCGCTCATAACCACTTCTATCGTTGTCGCGTCAGAAAAGATGTTACTCGGTTTCTTCTATTAAATAATCATAATTATGCTTGTTTAGCAATGATTCAAAATATGCTCTTGTCCCTAATGGAATATGAATTGTTAAACTTGACAAAGCACCTTCTCCTACATGTTTTAGACTCAATGGGAGCTTAATATTTTTAAGCTTAAAACAAAGATAAAAAGCATTAGTACCAATATGTGCTAAAGTTTCGGGTAATATAATTGTAGTCAGTTCAGCACATCCGGAAAAAGCATAATCCTCAATTGTCGTTACACCTTCTGGAACGATAATGGTTTCAGTATACTTGTTAAATTTGTTGTCAATACGACCGTTTTTAGCGAATAAATTACTTCCTATATGAGTTATTGCTTTGGGCAATTCAATCTCTTTGTCATTAGAAAAGCAGGCTATTAATGTTTGGGTTTTCTTTACTATTAAAAACCCTTTGTCGAATATGATATTTGGTGATAAGTTTGTGATTTTTATAAGATTTGTTGCTGAAAAAGCACTATATCCTATTTCTTCCAGACTATAAGGGAAAGTGATTTCTCTAATTTTGCAACCTAAAAAAGCACTTTTTTCTATTGATTTCAGCCCATTGTTTAGTGAAATTGTGGATATAGCAATATTAGAGAACGCTTCGGCTCCAATACTATGTATGTACCTTGGTATTATTACATTATGTTCAGATGATAAAAATGATATGACTTTCTTCTGCTTAATATCAATTAAGCATCCATTCTCGTATGAAAAATTGGAGGTTTCACAAGTTACTGTTTTAATCTTTGTAAGAAAAAAAGCCCCCGATCCAATATGTACAACAGAAGAGGGAATTGTGATACTTGTTAAATTTTTACATACACTAAAGGCATGACTGCCAATATGTGTTATTGTGTCAGGAAAAGTAATTGACGATATAGAACTCAAAGCAAATGCCATGTCTCTGATTACTTGACAGCCTTTTCGTACTTGATAGTGCCCCAACTTCATGTGACCACGAGATTCTAAAAGATGCAAACCATCAAGACTGTAAACAACTCCAAATTCATCTGCGAAACCATGAGCAATTTCTTCGTCCGAAGCCATGGAAGTTATCCTTTCATGAATAAAGTTAAAATTATTTTTTTCGATTACAATAGTGTAATCGTTGTCAAATTCTTCTACTGTATATAAGAAATGGTATTGGCAATATTCATCATCTATGCTAATGAGCAGCAAGTCTTGCTCGCCTTTGCGCACTTCGAGGTTGAAGTATTTGCCAGATGTGGCGATGCCTTTTTCCTCATCAAAGAGGAACACTTTACAATCCACTTCTGTTTTGATATGTAATACAGATGTCCTCATTTTTTCAATTTGAATATTCTCCTTTTTGGAAAGTTGCAAAAATAATAAAAAAATAAATACATAAATAATCATATGGAGCACGTTCAAACAGCACGATTGCGTTTTTGTTTGTCCTATTTTCCCGTTTATAAACGCCTATCTTTGCACCAAAAGACAAAGACATGGACGATATACTACAATGGCTCACCAACGGCAAGGACTACAAGACAGGCGTGGCGATTCTTGACAGGCACAACAGGAACAAAGCCCTAATACGTCATCTCCAGTACATAACTCCCAAATATGCCGCTGCCAAGCTGGAATACGAGCTTCGCAAACTACTCAAAGGCATAGTCTTAGCAGCAGTGTAGGCCAAGGATGAAATCTATGAACTGTTCACCACCAACGAATCGACCTCAAGAAAGTTCTTTCTATTTCATTCAAGAAAAGTTGTATTTTTGCAGCGTCTTTTGAATAAAATGAGATAATGACCTACTTGAAAGACAGTTATCACCCAATACCAAAAAGGACATAACACCGTTTTTACCATTTTCATCGTCCACAGACAATAAATTATGCTATTTTTGCGCCGATAAAGAAGAATCATTATGGGATTACACCGAAAGAATTATTACCAGAGACGAAAGCGAATGATTGAACAAACCCTTGAAGCGCAAGAAAAGGAGCAGCGTCGTTACAATCACCTGGTCTTTGCCGTACTTGCTGCGTTTTTTCTTTTCGCGATAGGATACTTGATTATCAAAAGCCATAATTACGGAATGGCCGTCATAGGTATCCTGCTTCTTGGCTGGTTCGCTTGTTATTCTTTCCAATCGGAAATTTATAAACTTGCCAAGGAAAAAGGATGGGACTCGGTTGCC
>JAEETM010000191.1 GCA_016290335.1 Treponema sp.
TAATGTACAGAAATTTATTGCTTAACTATTAAATGTTATAAAGTTAGTGTTGACTAACAAAAAATATAAAATTATTATATCATTAAAGTTAGTTATAACTAACACAGGAGAAAATATGTCATCTAAAAAATCAAAAGCTCCTGCAAAAAAAGGCCTTATTGGCTGGATATTTTATTTTGCAGGAAATAAAAAAGGGCAGTACATAGTCAGTGTATTCTTTGCCCTTTTGAGTGTGGCCTGCTGTATTGCACCATACTTTATTATTGCACGAATTGTTCAGCAGCTTTTAGCCGGCGTTCGTGACTGGCAGCTCTTTTTAAAAGAGTGTGGAATTACAGCAGCCTTCTGGGCAGGTAATGTGCTCTTTCATGCAATTTCTACAAGTCTGAGTCACATGGCAACTTTTAATCTGCTTGGTAACATCAGAAAAGGTTTGTGCGACAAGCTTACAAGACTTCCGCTTGGAACCGTTCTTGATATGCCGTCGGGCTCGCTCAAAAATATCATTATTGAACGCATAGACAGCATGGAAACAACTCTTGCCCACATTGTTCCTGAATATACTTCTAACATTATTTTGTCGATTGTTCTTGTTGTTTATCTTTTTGTTATTGACTGGCGCCTTGCCCTTGCCTGTATGGCAGTTGTTCCGGTGGGTGTTATTGCCATGTGCTTTATGATGAAGGATGGTCCTGCCCGCTTTAAGTATGCTCTTGATAAAACAAAGGCCCTCAACGATACCGCTGTTGAATATATTAATGGTATTGAAGTTATTAAAGCCTTTGGAAAATCAAAGTCCAGCTACGAGCGTTTTGTTGTTGCAGCTCAGGAAGGTTCTGCCTGTTATGTTGAATGGATGCGCGACTGTATCTGGCCTCATGCCATTGCTACTGTTGTAACTCCGACTCTGCTGTTTTCGCTTCTTCCAATCGGCGGTTTTATGTTTTTGCACGGCAGCATTTCTGCTTCGCTTTTTATAACAGTGATTGTTCTTGCCGTAAGTGCCATTCAGCCCTTCCTGGTTGCCTTTACTTATCATGATGATATTGCAAAAGCCGGTGCCATTTTTGGAGAGGTTGGCGCTATCGTAACTTTGGAGGAACTTGAACGTCCTGCAGTTGATTTGAAAAAGCCCGCTGATAATTCGATTGTGCTTAAGGATGTAAGGTTCAGTTATCACAAAGGAATTGAAGGCGAGGAAAAGAAAGAGATTCTTCATGGTATAAACATGTCTCTTCCGCAGGGCTCATACACCGCCTTTGTCGGTCCTAGCGGTTCGGGAAAATCTACCATCGCCCGTCTTATTGCTTCTCTCTGGGATGTAGATTCCGGCAGCGTAGAAATTGGCGGAGTAAACATAAAGGATTTGTCGCTTGAAGAATACAACAGACGCGTGGCTTATGTTTCCCAGGATAATTATCTGTTTGATATGAGTGTCCGCGAAAATATCCGTCTTGGCCGCCAGGATGCAACAGATGCAGAAGTCGAAGAAATTGCCCGTAAAGCCGGCTGCTATGATTTTATAATGTCGCTTGAAAAAGGCTTTGACACAGTTGTTGGTGGCAGCGGTACTCACTTAAGTGGCGGTGAACGTCAGCGTATTGCAATTGCCCGTGCCATGATGAAGGATGCGCCAATTGTAATTCTGGATGAAGCAACTGCCTACACAGACCCCGAAAACGAAGCAATCATTCAGAAGTCTGTTGCTCAGCTTGTAAAGGGAAAGACCCTGATTGTAATTGCACATAGACTTTCTACAGTAAGAGATGCAGACAAGCTTTATGTAATTAAAGATGGCTTAATTGATTCGTGCGGAACTCATGAAGAACTGCTGGCACAAAATGGACTTTATAAAAAGATGTGGGAAGCTCATATTGAGTCTAAGGATGGTGAATAATGTTTGAAACACTTATAAAATTTTTCAAATTCTGTGATGAAGAAAACCGTAAAAAGTTTACAGGTTCAATTTTTGTTGGAATCTTAAACTCCTTTTTTATGGCACTCAGAATTGGTGCGGTTGCTGTAATGCTCCGCGGAGTTATTGGAACTGCAATTGAAGGCAAGGCTTTTGAAACAAAAACAATCTGGCTTTCTTTTGCAATTATGTGCGTAAGTATAATCGGTGGAATTATTACCCGAAAAATTACTTCAATGTGGCAGTGCGAAGGCGGCTACAGAACCTGTGCAAAAAAGCGTATAGAAATTGCAGAGCACCTGCGCTACCTTCCTATGGGCTATTTCAATGAAAACAGTCTTGGCAAAATTACGTCAGTTACAACTAACACAATGGAGTCAGTCGGCGACGTAGCAACCCGTGCCGTTATGATGGTTTTCCAGGGCCTGCTCGACACTTCGCTTATCATCCTCATGCTCTTTTTCTTTGATTGGAGAATCGCTCTTGTTGCCCTTGCAGGCTTTGCCCTTTTTGAGTTTGTAAACTTCTTTATGCGCTTTGCAGTAAAAAATATTTCGGCAGATAAAATCCGTGACGATGCTGCAGAAATCGGAAAGGTCCTTGAATACATTCAGGGCATTGCAGAAGTAAAAGCATACAACCTTGTTGGTAAACGCAGCCGCGAACTCAACGAAGTTATTAACCGCAGAAAAAAGACCCTCATTAAAATGGAAATGCGATGTATCCCTGTTTCCAACATTCAGTCTTTTGTAGCAAAGCTCAGTGGTGTAGCCATGATGATTACTTCTTTGTACTTTTATCTGGCTGGCAGCATGACTCTTGCAGACTGTACAACAATGCTTGTTTGTTCTTTCATGCTCTTTAATGCTCTTG
>JAEETM010000192.1 GCA_016290335.1 Treponema sp.
GTTGCTATATTGTTATACACAACAATCTTCGCCGGGCGTACGATCGGGCGGGGCTTAAGTGGTAAATCTGGTGAAGATTCAAACAAATTCCAGTTTTACTCAGCAACGATGAGTATGATATAATTAGAAAAATATTTCCATCAATGTCAATTTTGCTGAACCTGTTTTGTATATATAATAAATGGTATTAAAAACAACATTTTTAAGGAGGAGCCTCCTATGCCTATTAGCAAAAATGAACTTACAAAAGAAATGCTGGAAAAAGCCATGCAGTGCAAAACTGCGGAAGACTTGATGGCGTTGGCAAAAGCCGAAGGTGTTGCCGTTACGAAAGACGAAGCAGAAGCATATATGGCTGAACTGGCCGATGTGGAACTGGATGGAGCTGCGCTGAAAAAAATCGCCGGTGGTGACTGCTATGCGGTGGATGGCTGTATGGAAAAAGGATGTAATTGGCATTTTTGAGTCTGGATTATCTTCACCAATGATTGATACAAATCGCAATTTTGCTGAACCTGTTTTGTACATATAATAAATGGTATTAAAAACAACATTTTTAAGGAGGAGACTCCTATGCCTATTAGCAAAAATGAACTTACAAAAGAAATGATTGAAAGAGCCATGCAGTGTGAAACAGCGGAAGACTTGATTGCATACGCTAAAACGGAAGGCGTTGAACTCACAAAAGAAGAAGCCGAAGCCTATATGGCAGAGCTGGAAGACCTCGAACTGGATGAAGAGAATATAAAAAAGATTGCGGGCGGAAAGGACGGAACCCGCT
The DNA here is from genome assembly GCA_016290335.1 of Treponema sp. Next base: position 782 of record JAEETM010000192.1, read on the forward strand.
GTTCTAATTTAGAACGCCGCTATTGAGGGCTCTATGGTAAATCCCAGTTTATACGAGTAAGCATCATTGAAAAAATAGAAAGCAATGTAAATAGAATTAATAACTCCAAACAGAAAAGTAACTCCCTCTGCTTATTTCAGGAAATAAGCAGAGGGAGTTTTTATGAGAGCCACTCAGCTTCTCTTTCTCTTATTTGCATTGTTTGCCATTTCGTTCAGTCATTTCCAAACATCTTTTGCAACCGGTGGCGTAATAAATAATTGTCCATTTTTTTTCTTCGGATTTGCGGCTTTTTATTTTAGAAAACATGCTCTATGTGACGATGACCATGGCGGTCACGCCAGATCCTGTCCAGATGCCTGTGGCCGCGGAAGTCAAGCCACCTATGCGTCCTTACGAGAACATAACCGTGATGGTGGCTGAACCTGTGCAGCGGTTTGTGATGTTCTACTTTAACCGGATGCGGTGGCGGAGTTTTATGTTTCGGGGCGGCTTCTACGCTGGAGACGCTCATGATACCGGCCAAAGCTGCAACAGCTAATACTCCTAACATTTTCTTCATATCAATCAACCTCCTTCGTTTTTGTTGTTTTTACTATAACGCAATAATCGTTCAAAACTATGGCTAAAGTAGTACAATTTTTTGTCATTTTATAAAAATGAAATTGTGTTATATGCGATTTAAACTGAAAACATGAATTTTTATTAAAAACCCTTGATTTTTATCAAAATCGGAGTATAATAAGCACTGTTGTGTGGCAACACGCGTAAAAGTGCGACTCTAACAAAGCAGAAGAAGTAATGCCGGCGATGGCGCACCGGTTCGCACTTTTTGGCACTGCGACAGAGTTTATGGTTCAGCTTTCTCTGCCGTCAGTGCTATAACTATAGAGAGAGGGTGTTTTCTATGAAGTTCAGTTTTCAAAAACCTGAAAGAGAGTTTGAAAAATTGTTAAAACATGCATTAAAGGGGGAACCCAGAGCGCAATTTCTGGTTGGGGATCGTTACCACAGAGGTTACGGTGTCGAACAAGATATTGATGCGGCAATTAGGTGGTATCGCAGAGCTGCTGAACAGGAGTATCCGGGCGCTTTGTGTATGTTGGGCCTTTGTTATAAAGAAGGCATAGGCGTGGAACAGGATCAAACAGAAGCTGTGAAATGGTGCCTCAGGGCTGCAGCGTATGATTATGCACCGGCGCAATGTGAAGTTGGCAGTTTTATGGTCTATGGAAATGGCTTAAGACAAGATATCCAAGGTGGTATGGAACTTTGGGAAAAGGCTGCTTCTCAGGGACTGCCGGAAGCACTATGCCATTTGGGAATCACCTATGTATTAGGAGAAATCGTTCCAGCTGATCCAAAAAAAGGAATCCTGCTGTTGCAAAAAGCTGCTGAATTAAATTATGGCGTAGCGCAGTACTTTTTAGCGAAATGCTATCTTGAAGGAAACGGCGTAGACAAAAATGATAAAAAGGCTGTGGACTGGTACAAAAAAGCGGCAGAACAGGGAAACGATGACGCGCTAATAGAATTAGCCTTTTGTTATTATGATGGCGAAGGTGTTGAACAAAACGATAAAAAGGCTACTGGCTATATGCAACAGGCTGCTGAAAAGGGCGTTGCAGTAGCGCAGTTTTGGTTAGGTCTGGCTTATGAAAAAGGATGGGGAATTGAAAAGAATATGCACTCAGCCATGGAATGGTTTGAGAAAGCGGCCAGCCAGGGAAATGAAGAGGCAATGGAAAAATTAAAAGTGCTTGCCCATTAAAAAGGTTTGGAATGAAATATTACTGTTTATCAACAGCTGGATAGAAAAAATGAAGTCATAAAAGTTAGGCTCGCGTTGTTCCGGCAAATTCCAGTTTTTCTAACAGCCGTAGATTTTTCTGCGGCTGTTTTGTTATAATTATTAATAATTGTAGTTACGCATACATATCGGAGTTTATTAAAGGGGATGCGGATTATGTTATTGATTGAGTTTCACAGGGTATCCGTCTGCATG
>JAEETM010000193.1 GCA_016290335.1 Treponema sp.
GCTCTTATCCGCAAGCCCGCCCGGCCCGCTACCCTGAGCACAAACTCCAAGATACCCCGGAATCTTCTTCGTTGCCTCATTAGAAAAATACTCGTCCCAGAAAGCCGGAATCTCCTGGTCGCTGGTCTCGGCATGAAAATCCTTAGCGTGGACTAACAAATCCACAGCATCCCATTTTTCGATTTTGTACTCCATAATCGTTCCTCCATCAATCGTGATTCGGACAGTGTAACGGTTCATAGATTTGAGCGGGCTACCCTTACGCACCTGCATGGGAGAAAATCCGTGGAATCGGGAAAAAGCCTTGGTAAAGCTCTCGGGCGTTTCGTATCCATATTTCAATGCAAGGTCGATTATTTTACTGCTGCCATCCACAAGCTCAAGCCCGGCCAGAGTAAGGCGCCTGTTTCGAATATACTCCGCCGGCGTAATCCCAGTCATAATCGTAAAAGCATGATGAAAATGAAAAGCCGAAATGTTGACACTCCGAGCCACCTCCACAAGCCCAATCTCCTCCGTCAGATTTTTTTCCATAAATTCAATCGCGTCATTAATAACCTTAATCCATTCCATTTTTCCGTCCTTATGATTTGAAGTATAAATCCGCCCGCCAAATATTTCCTGTCATTTCTTGCAAAGTTTTGTCTTTTTTTGTTAGGAGGGGAAAGCCTTCCCCTGGCTCGCACTTCGTTGCTCGCCACCCCTTCTAGCGGGGTGTGTAAGGCCGCTAGCGGCCGGTGTTCAATAGCAAGGCGTTAAAAAAATTGCGACAGCAATTTTTAGCCTTACCTCACCCCCGCAACACCCCCGCGAACCTCAATTGAACTCAATTACAAAATGCTTTTGATTATCATCTTCCGAAAAAACAAGACCTCCCATTTTTTTATAGAAGCTAATTGCATTTTCATTTTTCTTGTTTACCGAAATTACAAACCTGTCAAAACCTTTTTCTTCTACAAGTTTTTTTGCAAGTTTGATGAATCCTGTGCCAATACCTTTGTGCTGATATTCCTTTAAAATATAAAGTAGTCCAACTTCCTGCTCAAAATCCTTGATTGGTTTATAGGGTTTGCCGCAAGTCATTAATCCAACAATCTCACCATTTACCTGGGCAAGAAAAAGTTCTATGTCAGGATTATTACAGATTTGTTCAAAGATTCTCGCATTCTTTTCTATATCATAATTATCCAGAGCTTCATCAGAATAAATACCACGATATGTTGTTCTCCAAACTTTACCTTTTAAGCTGGCAAGCTCCCAACAATCTTTTAATTCTGCTTTTCGATAAAGTACATTTTCTTTGCCGATTTGCAATTTTACCCTAATTATTGGTAACAGTTTCTCCACTGTCTTTTTCACAAAATCCTCTGCCTGCTCCGGTTTAAGATATCTGTAATCTCGGTGAAGATCGCCGTGGTTGTTACTGTGATAAAAGCCAGTGATGTACTGGCGGCGGTTTTCAAAAGCGTCTTTGCTGAAAATATCCATGAAGACATTTTCATAATTCACAGATTTCTCGTAAATCGAAAAAGCTCGGAAATCCGGATGCTGCTCAAGATACAAAAAATCTAAATCATACCAGTCGCCCTTTGCAGTCCAGACTAACTTATATTTATCTTCGGCAACTTCTTTGGGATAGGCCTGTAAAAGTGGCTCGTAAACATTGTTGGCCCATTCAATGTCGGTGAGTAGATGTGTGTAATAGCCGAGAAAAAATGAAAAAACTTTTTTGTTGTAGCCTTTTATCAGCTGGTCATTAAAATACTGAGAGGTAAACTTTTCTATATTGATTGTTTTATTGAGCGACTTTTCGCTGAAGTGAGAGACATCTTTTGGCGGCTGAAAAACTGTCCAGTCCTCATTTGAAACGCCGCTGTCTGGAGCTATGTTCCCCATAACAAAAGCCTGCTCGTCCAGGTTTTCAATTTTCTTAAGCAGTTCATCTGCTACTCGTAAATGTACCATCCAGGATGCCATCTTTTTTACCTCCTATAAGATTATCGGGGCAAGTCCGATAATGACAGTTCTTCAAAAACAAATTTTGTCTTACTCAAGAAATTTCATCCGCATTTTTTATCGTCGGTATGTGAATAAAGGCTGCCTTACCCTCAAACTTTTGCAGAGCGTACCAATAAGCTTCGTTACAAAGGTAATGGGTGGGTATCACAGAAATTGTATTTTCAATTCCATCATTTCTCAACTTTTTCGACAGCAATTCCAAGTTCAGATTTGTCTCCAATTTTATTCCATTCTTTTCTGCAAAACGTTCTATCCGCACACAAGAGTTCAAACTCTTATCGCAGCCGAACATTATTACAAAATCAAAACTACCCTCAATAGAATCTATATCTCTTTTTACTCCATCAAAAGAATTTGTCAACAGGCAGAAATTGCTCGAGTCCGATGCATCTGACAAACTCAGGCTCTTTGAAAGTTCTGTAACCAGCAACCCCGAAGAATTTTGCTTTCCTTTAAATCCAACAAAGAGACAGCGCTTATTTTCCATAAAGTCCCCAACAGCGAATCTGGTCCAGCTGCTCTGCTGTCAAAGTTCCAGCCTCGTATAATCTAAGATATTCCTGATCCACAGAAGAATCAAAAACCAGAAGGTCATCCGTGTTGATTGTTACAGGTACTCCATTTTCTACAAGGATTTTTATTGGATGCTCAGCGTAACTGTTAGCGTAACCTAACATAATGTTACTGGTTGGACAAACATTCAGCGTAATTTTTCTATCAGCCAGCAGCTTCATAACTCTTGGAGAAGTGGCCG
>JAEETM010000194.1 GCA_016290335.1 Treponema sp.
TTATGTTTCTGATTTTTTGACGATGAATAAAAGTGCTGCCGAAATGTTTCCTATGCAGATAAAAGTTTTCCGCCTTGGGAATACTGTTGATATAAGCAAAACCGCCCAAGCCCTAACAGATTCCACCTGGCGAAAACTAAAATGAAAACAAAAAATGTGCAGTTTTGCCTAGCAAAACTGCAAGCGAAGGCCGTAAAAGTGATTTTTATAGATAAAGCAGAAGCCTTCGCTATTGCATTATAACAGAACCACGGTCAAGCACAGTAAGTCCAGTCTTCACATATTCGAGGATTCCGAATGGCTCTAGAAGTCTTATCAGACTGCTAACCTTTTCTTCACTACCGGTAGCTTCTACAACCACTGAATCAATTCCCACATCAACAATATGAGCACGGAAAATATCGCAGGTTTCTATAATTGTTCCGCGGCTTGCACCTTTGGCCTTTACCTTAATCAAAGCCATTTCTCTCTGACAGGAAGAAGCTTTTTCACACTTCTTAATTGAAATAACTTCTACAAGCTTTGCAAGCTGCTTTTGAATCTGCTCAAGAATATATTCGTCGCCACTAACAACAATTGTCATTCGTGACTGACTTGGATTACTGGTTTCGCAAACTGTAAGAGAATCAATATTATAACCACGGCGGCTGAAAAGTCCTGAAACACGAGACAGGACACCGGCTTTATTTTCAACAAGAACACTTAAAACAAACTTTTCCATAATACACTCCAAAATAATGTTATGTCGTACTTGATTCGAAAACCTTATCCTTCCGGATTAAAGCTTACAGTTCTTAAAATATCACCAAATACACCGGCAGCTGTTACACCGGCACCTGCACCATAACCGCGGACAGTCAAAGGAATTGGCTGGTAACGTTCTGTATAGAATACAAAGGCATTTTCACCACCCTTTACGCTGAAGAGAGGATCTTCCTTTGAAACTTCCATCATACCAACGCTGACCTTTCCGCCCTTGATTGTAGCACCCATTCTAAGAACCTTGTTTTCTTTTTTGAGGCTTGCAATCTTCTTTGCAAAATAATCATCAACATCTGTAAGCTTTGCAAGGAACTCGTCTACAGTGCCGGATGCATCAAAATTGTCCGGGAATACCTTGAACATTTCAATATCAGAAAGCTCAATATCGTAACCACTTTCGCGGGCAATAATCAAAGCCTTTCGTGCAACATCCTTTCCTTCCAAATCATCACGAGGATCAGGTTCTGTGTAACGCAGCTCTTTTGCTTCTTTAACTGCCTGACTGAACTTAACGCCTTCATCAAGCTTACCAAAAATATAAGAAAGCGAACCCGACATAATTCCGTTAAAGCTTTCAAGTCTGTCACCAGATTTATAAAGGTTCTGCAATGTATCAATAATTGGAAGACCTGCACCAACGTTTGTTTCATAAAGGAAGCGGCGGTGCATTTTGTTTGCTGTTCGGCGGAGTTCACGGTAGAACTCTATGTTCATTGAGTTTGCACGCTTGTTAGGAGTTGCAATGCTCATTCCGGCGTTTATGATATCAAGGTAACGTTCAGGCAAATCATAGCTTGCCGTACAGTCAACAAAAACAGGATTAAGCGGCTTCTTCTCCTTTACAAACTTGATGATGTCGTCTACATTCTGTGGTCCAAAAGGGTACTGTGGCTTTTTCATGAGCTCACGCCAGTTAGAAAGATCAACACCGTCCTCATTTAAAATCATACCGTCAATTGTTGTAATACAGAGAACTTTGATATCAACATTTTCTTTAAGAAGCTTTTCGCGCTGGTCACGAATCTGGTCAATCATTGTTCCACCGATTGTTCCTGCACCAAAAGCAAAAACTTCTATTGTCTGGGCGGTGTGGAAGAAGAACTGGTGGATTGCACGTACAGCTGTATCGGCATATTCTCCGTCAATTACGGCAGAAATACATCTCTCTGAGCTACCCTGTGCAATTGCCTGAATATTGATGTCCTGACTTGAAAGTGCATTAAGGAACTTGCCTGCAACACCACGGTTAGAAATCATTCCATCTCCAACAACAGAAACAATTGCGCAGCCCGGTCGAACTTCAATTTCGTCTATGAGCTTTTCGCGGATTTCAAGCTCAAACTTCTTTTCCAAAGCATCTTTTACGTGTAAAGATTCATCATCACGAACACAAAAGCTTATTGTATATTCAGAAGAAGACTGAGTAATCAAAAGGATTGATGAGCCTGCTGAAGATACGGCACTGAAGATTTTGCTTGCCATGCCAGTTCTGCCCCTCATAAGGGAACCGCCAACGCTTACCATTGAAACATTCTTTAATGATGAAATACCGCAGATGCTTTTTTTACCGCGGCTTTCAAATGGACCTTTACCGATGCGTGTTCCGCGGGCACTTGGATTGTGACTGTTTAAGCTCCAGGCTTCGATTCCTTTTGCCTGAAGTGGCGCGATTGTTTTTGGATGAAGAACCTTTGAACCAAAGAAACTGAGTTCCATTGCTTCTTCATAAGACATATCATCAACAAGGATAGCATCTTTTACAACACGTGGGTCAGCAGTGTAAACTCCGTCAACATCTGTCCAGAACTCTACTTTTTTTGCGCGGAGACTTGCACCAATGATTGCGGCACTAAAATCTGAACCGTTGCGGCCAAGAAGTCCCATTACAGGCTTTTCTCCAGAACCAGCTTTCCAGGTGCAGATAAAACCTGGGAAAAGAAGTATGCGGGTTTGAGTTGGGCTGGCACCGTCGCGGAAAGGTGCACAGGCTTCGTTACAAAGTGCGTAATC
>JAEETM010000021.1 GCA_016290335.1 Treponema sp.
CTGAATCTGCCCCTGTCCCTGTGGCAAAATCTGCTGATTTACCAGGATTTCAGAAGCGGACATTTCGTCAGCTGAATCATCTGAAGTTTCACCAATATTTTCGGCAATCTCGGCTACAGACTTTATGACAGATTCTACAGATACAGAGGTAACATTTGTCATAGCGGCAACATTTTCAACTGTATCACCAGAGTTGTCTGAAGCTGGAGTGTGCTGATTGTGTGCTGTTTCAGAAAGCTCTTCAGCAGCAGTTATGACTGACTGGATGACTTGAACTGGTTTTTCTGTAACAACATTTTCAGATTTAACTTCTGATTTCTTAGAAGATTTTCTTGTTCTTCTAAGTTTCTTTGTATTTGTAACAGGTGTAAGGTCAGTTATGGTGTCTACAAAGTTATTTACTAATGCAGGAGCATCGAATGATTGTAGATTCTGTGTTGTGGTAGTTGTGTCAGTGTTAGCTTTATAACCTATTCTACTGATGCTACCATTAACAGAATTATTGTTATTGGATGCTCTTTCTCCATACCACCAGCCAACAGAAGCATTATCTGGATTATATATATTATAGACATTTGTATTTCCAAATACATCCTTCAGCCAAACAAATATATAACTCTCATGATTTGGTATATTTTCTGGTATAATAGTAATAGTTATATAACCATTATTAATTGACTGATAATTCTGCCAGTCTGTATTTCCTACAGATGTATCTCCAATATCATCCCAGCTTGTCCATGCATTTCCAGCTGTATCATATGTATTAGTAATTGCATAAGCAATTTTATCAGATGGCAAACTTTCAGCATTTTTTATTTTTACTTTAATAGTTATATCATTTGTAATTTTATTTTCTTTCCAACCAGAATGATTAGGAGTACTATTTAAGACCTCGATTGTTCCACTTGTTTTTGAGTGCTGAACAAGTGCTGGAGCTGAAAGATGGTCTGCTAAATTGTTATACACTGCAGTTTTTGTCTCTGATGTTGGTGCAGTAGTATAAGCTCTGAATATATATGTCTTCAATTTTGTCTCATTTCCAACATTGTCTACTGCATATACATCATACGTCTTATAGTTGCTTGTCCATTCACTTGACGAACCAAGTGTAACAGGTACAACAACATCACTTACATAGTTTACAGCCTCTCCTACCTGAGAATTATTACTCTTAACAACTATCTTAGAACCTGCACCACAATCAGTTACAGTTGGAGAAAGCTTAACCATATTTACAAGTGACGGATTATACTTGATAGTTACAGTAGCAGGTGTTGTTGACGTATCTGTAGTTAGTATATAACCACCAGCGTTAGTCCCAGCTGCTGTTGCTGCTGCCCATGTTGCTGATTCACCACTTCCAGTCTGTTTACCAACAGCATCTTCTGCAATGCTAATAGTTCCTGCAGGAGAATCGCTCTTGAGAGTATATTCTTCTATTACAGTTTTTTCTGTATCACTACCTACGAGAATCTTATATGTAACTGTATAATTATTTCCTGTAGGACATGGTAGCTGTTTTGTACTGGTTATATCCACAGCATCAGCATCTCCTACCTTATAATAAAGCTTATTGGTACCATCAAGAGTAGCAGAAAGCTTGATGTTATTCACATCTCCATGCTTGAAGTAAATCTCTTTTGGAGCCTTATTTCCATTATATTGTACCTTTTGACTATCGTTATTTGCACTGTCAAAAGAAACAGATCCTATAAGTGCATTAACAGTTACAGTAAACTCTTTGAGAACATTTTCGTTTCCAACACAGTCTGTAGCTATTATTTTGTAAGTTTTAGAAGCACTAGCTGTTGTTGGCAGTGTAAAGGTACATGTATTATTTGAAATTGCTGCAGCATCATTATCATCTTCCTTGCTGGTAAGTGTTACTGTTCCACTTCCCTCTACATCAGAAACTGTAACAACCAATTTCTTTACCTGAGTTGCGTTATAGTTAATGTTATTACCAGATATATAATAATTACTGCTGTTTACCGCTGTAGTTCCATCATCTCCTGTAAGTATATAGCTTACAACTGCATAAGGCTTTGTTCCATCAAGTATATACTCTGCAAGAATTGTTTCGTTACCAAAACTATCTATTGCTATTATCTTATAAGGAGCTGCAGTATTTGTATAACTTGATGAATTACCAGAACAAGTAAGCTTTAGATTATCACCAACTACATTATTGTTAGTTGTAGTAAACTCCAGACGATAAGTTGTATTATTACCTGTCTGACAATAAAGAGTTATTGTATCGTTAGCTTTTGCTCCAGAAATATTGTCCGTCTTAAGCTTAATGCTTGCATCTTCTGATGACAACAAAGCTTGATTGAAATAAACCGTATACTTTTCTTCATTAACATTAGGTTTAACACACTCTGTCTTATCTTCATCATTAGCATCTGAATCATAAAGGACCTTACCGCTTGGTGCTCGTCCATCAATTTCAAGAGTCTTAAGAACGTGATAGTTATTTGAACTGTCTTTTGCAACAATCTGATACTTCTTATGGATAGCTGCATTTTCACTATCTACAAGAGAGATTGCAGCAGATTCTATTCCTGCAGGGTTTCCATAAGTTTCTGTTGTTCCAGATATTACTTCTCTTGTATAAAGAGCTGGCAGAGAAGCACCTGCACTTCCAGAAGCATTAAGAACAAGCTGATTTGCTCTAGCCTTATTATAGTAAATTGTTGGAGCAGCAGAAGTTTCATTTAAAACACTATATCCATTTTCGCTTGGAGCACTGCCATTCAATTTAAGCTCATAATTTACTGTTCTGAATATATAAGACTTTAAGAGTTTTTTATTACCTACTCTATCTTTTACCCATACTTTAAATGTCTTTCCTGATGAACTTGAAACAGGAATAGTCAGAGAATCTGTAGTTGTAGTACCATTTGCTGTTGTTCCTTCGTTTTCAGTATAGAAGAATGAAACAGCATTACTGCTGGATGCATCAGTACCACTTACAGTAAAGGTTAAGTTTCCTGTAACTGTTCCAGAATTGTAATAGATTGTATCAGCCTCAGTTCCTGTACCTGCTATAAGGAATGTGTTGTCACCATTAGTATATGATACAGTTCCTCCAGGCAGAGTTCCGTTGAGGGTATATGTAGCAAGAACTTTTTCGTTCAAAACGCCATCTACTGCAATAATCTTATAAGTTGCTGTCCATGGAGAAGATGTTGGACAAGGAATGATGAGATTTCCTTCCGCATCCATATTGTTATTTTGTGCTGATCCATCATAAGCATTAAACTCATCACGAGTATTAGCATTATCACCTGTCTGACGGTAAAGTTTTATTGTGTCTCCATCATAAGCACCTTGAATATTACTCTTAGAAAGCTTTACAGAACTTTCTCCCTGCTTAAAGTAGATTGTGTTTTCTATATGCTTTGCAGTATCTGTATCTGTATGACCAATTGTTCCAGATGGCAGATTACCATTGAGCGTATACGTTGCAAGAATCTTTTCGTTAGAGATACTGTCTACAGCAATAATCTTATATTCTGCTGTCCATGGAGAAGATGTTGGACAAGGAATGATGAGATTTCCTGTTGCATCCATATTATTATTTGCTGCTGATTCATCATATGCATTAAACTTATCACGAGTAGTAGCATCATCACCTGTCTGACGATAAAGACTAATTGTATCTCCAGAATTAGCACCTTGAATACCACTCTTAGAAAGTTTTATAGTACTTTCTTCCTGGTTGAAGTAGATTGTATTTCCAACCTTTTTTGTATGAGTTGTATTTGTATGATCAATTGTACCAGTTGGAACATTACCATTTACAGCAAACGTTGCAACAGTTATTTCGTAACCAACCCTATCCTTTGCCGTAATTGTGTACGTTTCTGTCAAATCAGTACCAGAAGTTGGTAACTCAAAAGTCTGACTTGTTCCAGAAATTGCAACAGGTGTTGTATTTGTATTAGTGTGATAGAAATAATCTACACCATTACCGGCAGTTCCCGTTATTGCAGCAGTAAGCTTGTTCACACTACCCGCATTATAATAGATTGTATAGTTTATTCCGCTTGAAGATACATTATATTTGTTGTTAGCTGCATTGCTTGAACCATTTTTGAGTGTAGGAGTTGCTGTTGCACTTGGTCTAATACCATTGAAGGTATATGAATGTAACGTTGTTGGATTACCAAGCTTGTCTTTTGCAATTACTTCACAGTAGTAAATATGGTCGGCTTCGAAAGAAATATTAAATGAATTGCCTGTTACATCTGTTTCATTGCCCCATTCTGTTGCAGAATCCATCTTTGTTCTGTAATACAGGTAATTTGTTGGAACTCCGGCGCCTGTATCAGTTACAGAAGAAGCCGTAAGCGTAACTTCTGTTGCATAAGATGGATTGAAGTATACATAAGTTGAAGTACCTGTTGTAGTAGAATCTATCTTTGAAGAATCTTCTGGTGTTGAATGTGTATATGTTGGAGCAACACTACCACTCGGTCCGGTTATATCCTTTTGAACGGTAATTGAAGTGGCAGTACTTGGGTTACCGGCTTTATCTACGGCACGGATGTTATAAGTTTTTGCTTCAGAAGCTGTAACCGGCAAACGATATGGAGATGACAATGTTGACCAGGTTGAAGCACTACTTAACTTATATTCATATTTTGCTATATCGCTGTCGCCAGTGAATGTAAGCTCAGCTTTATTGTTTGTTGTACTCTTTACATAATATGTACCGGTATCAGCAGGATTCTGAACAGCACTCGTACTGTCATCAGAATCTTTTACAGTTGCAATTGTAAACGCAGGTCTTGTTGCATCGTAAGTCCATTTGTTAACACCATTATATGTTAATGCAATTGAATCAGAAACTTCGTTTGCAGTGTAAAGCAACATTGTAAGAGGCTTTTCTGAAAGATTGCCAGCCCAGTTAGTACCCGGAGTAAGAGAAATACTTGTACTTCCGTTGAAAGAGAACATCTGTGAGAATCCATCTCCAATTAACTTAACGCTCTGCAAACCAACGCTTGATGTAAAACTAATTACAGATTGTGCAATTACATCTGTAGAACCGGAATATGTTTCTCCAGATTTAAGATAGTTTACACCGCCGGCATTTGTAATATTTGAATAACTTATTGAAGTACCAGACTGAACAGCAGGAACCGGGTTAGAAGCAAACTCTACAATAATTGGAGTCTGACAGATAAGTCCGGCCTTATTAACAGCGTAGAAATACTTTGTATTGTTTGGTGATTCATACCATTCTTTTCCTGTATCAGACTTACTATAATTATATTCATATTCATTTGTTGTATGTTCTGTAAGGACAGTTACATCACTTGCAGTATAGAAGCCCGCTTGATTTGTAAGGGCAGATGGGCTGATTATCCAACCGAGCAAGTCTATATCATCTTCTGTAGTAACTTTAAGGTTAAACTTCAGTCTTGTAACAGAATGCGGAACCTTTACAGTAATCTTTTTGCCACTTGCAGATGTAGACAGGGTTGTTAATGAGGTTACGTCACTTGTAATTCCATTAGGCATTCCTGTACATGACAAGAGAGCTGCAAAATCAGAATCAGGCAATGTCGGTGCAGTCTGTTTTACCCAAGTTGAAGTTCCGCCGTAAGAAAGTGCGGCAGAATTACCCATTGTATTTTCAACATAATCTTTAAGACCGCTGATTATAAGCTGGCCCGATGTAGGAGTTATGTTGGTAAGTGGATAAGCAACACTATGGTTAGCAGTTGCAACATCATTACCTGTATAATAATGTGCACCGTCCCATTCAATACCAGACTGAGTTTCTGCAATATTCAATGTAAGTGTTGAATTAGCACTGTAATAGTTTGTACCATCAATTGTATTTATTTTCTGTGATGTTGTACCAACTGTTATTGAAGGCGCAGTATTATCGTACATCCAGAGTAATGTTTCGCTTATAGAGGTACTTACTGCATAATTACCAGAAGTGTTACCTACTTTACCACCCTGGTCATTTGTAAGCTGCTCAAATGTAAAGTTACCAAGCTTATCTTCTACAATATAGTAGAGTTTATAAGCAGAGTTTGATTCATATTTTGGATAGTGATGTTCCATAGGAACTGAATTAGCCGTTGCTCCACTCTTAAGAGTAAGATACTGCCAGTCTGTAAGGCTTAAGCTGGAAGCTCCATCGAAGTCATCTTTTTCTGGTTCGTCTGTTCCAGTCCAAACAAGGACACGGCTCTTTAACGTATAGTTTTCTGTCGCTGTACTGCTGCTTGTTGAACTTGCCACGTTAGGATAGTAACAAGAATCGTTAAAACCTGTGAGTGAGATTACAGGAGTTGTATCACCCTTGTAATATGATATACTCTTTTCAGTATTTACATACAATGAAGAATGGCTCAAATCTTTACCAGTGCCTTCGAGCGTAACGCTTCCATCTACCTTCCAGTTTACTGGAACTGTATATGAACCGATATTACCACAACCATCTTTAAGAGAGATTGTGTATGGAGTAGCTGTTGCATTGTCAGTATTTGGCAGGTCAATTGTAATTGTTCCGTCACCAATTGCATTCCAATCCGTTCCACCATTTGTTGAGTAGTACTCAATTGGAGAAGCAGTTGTCAAAGGATCAAGCTGAGCAAATCTACTGACAGCTGCTGTATGTTGCGTTCCATCAACCTTTTTGTCAGAAGTTGAAACTCCTCCAAGCTTCATTACAATCTGATATACATTTGTATTTGCCTTGATTACGTAATTCTGAGTTGTTACTTCACTCTCACCGCTTCCTGTAACTGTTGGCGCATTTCCTGTGTAGATATTTCCACCAGAAGGCATTGTAAATGTTACATAATTACCAAAATCAGCAGGGTCTGCAGTATCCTGTACTACAACAAAAGTTTTGGCTGCAGATTTGTTACCAGCCTTATCTACTGCATAAACTGTATGAGAACCAGCTGTAACAGCCTCATATTCTGATACAGGCGTTGTATCAGAATCAAGATACAAGTCAGTATAGAATGTATCTAAAGCAGAAGCCTGCTTTCTGTTTGTATCAGTAACATCAGCAGCTACATTAATATCATCCTGTGTATAGAAGTAAACAGTTTCACTAATCTTGATGTTTCCGTTTTCACTTGTACTTGAATGAGGATAAATAGTTGACGTATCAGTATTACTTGTTGCAACAAATACACCATCACCATTCAAAACAGGAAGAGTTGTATCAAGCACAATAGATTTTGTTGCATTTGTGCTTGTATTGCTGCTGGTTCTATTTGCAAGGTTTGTTACTGTAAATGTTACGTTCTTTGTACCATCGCCAGAAGGAAGCTTTACATTCTTTATTACGATGTTGAAATTATCGGTATTCTTCATCAGCCTATTAACCGCACTGCTGCCAGTACCAGTCTTAAGAGTAATTACAGAACCATCATCAGAAACTGTAAATCCTTCTTCTGAATCATTAGCACTATTTCCGTCTACGAGAGTTGTATCATCAAAAATTGCACCACTAACAGTTATCTGATAAATACCGGAATCAGTTGAACTTACATTTACTGTTGCATCTACATAAACTTCGTTTGTAAATCCATTTTCTGCCGCAAGCTCAGTTGATGCCAGGCTATTGTTTGCTGTTGAACGGTCTGCAAGAGTTACAGAAATAACAGACGGTGTATTGCCATCATATCTGAACATACTGATTGTAGTATTATCTTGAGTCTTAAAGCTTGTAGCTGCAGAAGATTCATTTGTTACATAGTCGCTGATTTTAAGACTTACAGTGTTTCCAGAAGCATCTGATGTAAGAATTACATTTGATATTTTTACACCAACAACAGAAGCAGATGTTTTGATTGTACTTACATCTGGAACTGTGAGTATTTCATTTGAGCCACTGATAGAAGTGCCTGAAACAGGTTCTTCATCTTCAGTATTATCTGAGAATACTTTGTAAAGCTTTGAACCAGCCTCTCCTATACTTGAATTAAGGCTTATAGAAGAACCAGTAAAGTCAAATACCTTTGCACCAGTATTTGTTTCTGTAAAATAAATATAAAGGTCTGTTTTTGGTGATGTTTCTGTTGTCCAATACTCTACTGAACCATCAACCACCTTACCATTGCTTATGTTATTTACTTTAACATCATTGATTATAGGAGCTGTTTCATCATAAGTCCATTTATTGCTTGGAGCATAGCCCAGTTCTGAATCTGACAATGAATACTTATCAGATTCTTCTGTTGCTGTATAAAGTTTTACTCTCAAAACATCATCAGAAAGACTTGTTAAAGCAGTTATTGCTGATGGTGTCAAAGTATATTCAGTAGGATCTGTAAAGCTGTTCACAACATAAGCAGCTGTAGACTCGTTTTCAATATAGAACTCAGCCTTTATCAATTCAACTTCATCACCATTACTGAAAGTATTAGTTTCAAACGTAATTGTAGAAGCTGCATTTAAGTAGTTTCTTTCTTTTACACCATTAACAGCAAAAGTTCTTACTTCATCATATGTAATACTTGAAATCTCTGGTATAGGGTTTTCTGCAAATTTAACCACAATTGGTTTCTGGCTGATAAGACCGGCCATATTTACGGCATAGAAATATTTTTCTCCGCTGAACTTACTGAGCCAGGTTGAGGTTGAATCAGCCTGCTCTGAAGCGTTCTGTTTATTGAATGTAAATGTATTATCATTTTCTTGAGAAACTTCTGTAGCAGTTGTTTCTGAAACATTAATACTGTCATTAGAATAGAATGCAGATAACAAAGTATTACCAGATTCTAATGCAGAATCTCTAACTACCCAACCAAGTAGCGTCATAGAATCATCTGTTTCTTCTGAATCCGGAACTCCTGGAACTGATGAATCAGACAGAACAACCTTTTTCTGTGTAATGCCAAGATTACCAGTTTCCATAAACTTAGCAGTTACATCTGTTATTGCACGTTCTGCCATTACAGTATTTATAATACCATCATCTGTACTTCCAGATTTTGTTACATAGAAGCGACCTGTTTGTGTTGTAGCAGCAGAAACAGAACTGTTTTCTTTAGTTCCTGTAAAGGTTGCAGATGTATCTACCAGAGTTGGTGCTTTCTGCTGAATCCATGTACCACTATCTGTAAGATAAAGTCTGGCTTTATTTCCTACAAGATCCCAGACATCAACATAAGGAATTACATTTGTAGTTCCAGATGGTGTACCAACCGGCATTTGAGTAATATTTTTATTCGTTGTTTTAGCTTCGCGTTTATTATTTGTTCCAGCTGTTGTTAAACTCAATTCAGTATTTGTTAAGATACCGGCTTTATCATCGTGAATTGTATAAGTTGTCTTTGAATAGCTGCTGTAATAATACTTACCGGAACTATCTTTATTTACGCGCTCAAACTGAACATCACCTGGTTCTGTGTTTGAAGTAAAGCTTTCAAGTGTTGGTGCATGATTATCATACATCCATTTTGTTACATCTAAAGTATCTTTATGATTCTTAACCTGTCTGATTCTATAGTTACCTACAGCGTCTTCTACAACATACCAAAGCTCGTAAGAAGCAATTTGAGCTGAACCAGTTATATCAGAATCTGCGGCTGCATTAGAATATGTATAATCACTTGCAACTTTTTCAGCAGGGAAATCAAACTCCATTACACCAGCTGCAGTTGTATTCTGAGTCTGTTTTTCAATCCAATCTGTTGCCCACTTTCTTGTAAGTGTAACTTCACTTGTACTTGCATCCAAATCAAACTCTGCATAGCTTGGAGCATCACCATCCCAGTTACCGGCAATTAAACGACCACGCAATGAATATTCATTACCATCATAATTTGCAGGGAGATTACACTCATCGGTATAGCTCAACTTAAGTTTAGGTGCAGCCGCAGCTGTACCATATTTATTGTAATAAGTTACTCCATATGTAACAGCAAGACCACCAGAGTTATTTGCTCCATTATAAGGATTATCAATTACAACATAAGAACTGTCATCATTACTGTTAACAGCATATTCATCTTCTCCAACAACATTATCTGCATCAAACTTAACTTTTACAGAATAGCTTCCTGAACCAATAGCACCATCAACAACCCATTCCAATTGGTGAGAATTATCTGGCGAAATAATTGTAGAAGTTTCATTTCCACAACCATCTTTGAGTACAATATTGATTGTTGGACAAGATTCACCTTGACTTAATACCTTTGGCAGATCGATAGTAATTGTACTGCCACCTGTTACAGTAACTACACCAACCGAAGTTGGAGTTGTATTGAGAAGTGGAATCCAGTCAGACTCTTCATCGGTCTCTATATCACCAGAAACTTCATCTTCATGTGTAAGCTTAATCATAAAGTATTCAATAGGAGCTTTAGTACCTGGTGTAAAATCATCATTCAAAGTTGTTGAATCTGTTCTATAGATTTCGTGGAATGCATAATCAAGAGCTGTAGAAATATTTGAACCGTCAATTGCTTTATCATTAGAACCTGTAGTTCCAACTGATGTACCAAGCTTTAGCTTAATCTTATATGGATCAACTGTAGTATCTGCAGTTCCATTTGAATTAACAAGAGCCTTCAATACATACTTTTCATAAACACCAGCAGCATCTGGAGCACCACGGAATACCTTACCGGCAGAAGCACCATCCTTCATTGGCTCTTCAAACGTAATTCTGTTTGTTATTGAAGCCGGATTCTCTGCATCTTTTACTAAAGTAAATGTCTTATTTGCAGATTTGTTTCCAGCTTTATCTATAACATAAGTTGTAATTGTACAGCTTCCTGTTAAAGGATTAGCACTACCCACAGCTGGAGTCAAATCCAAAGTTGGATATGCAGTTGTCGCATTCTTTCCACTTTCTACGATTGAACCTGTATCTGAATCAATCTTGAAATAAATATGAGAAGCCGGCAAGTTACTTTCTGTTACATCGGCACGTAATACAAGCTGATTTTCTATTTCATCATCTGTAGATGTATCATCACCCTTTGTATAGAAATACACGCCCTGACTGCTACCTTCATTTACAACAAGTCCATAAGCTTTTACAGGTTCACCTTCACTATCATTACCTGTTGAGCGAGGATAGATTGTACCTGAAGTCTGAATAGTATAAAGACCTGTAGCATAAGGACCATCACCTTCAATATTCCAATTCCAAACAGGAGCATCCTTATCCAAAGTAATAGAATCTTCAAGAGGTTCGTTATATTTTTCACCCTTGTTGATTGCCTTTATTGTTACAGTCTTTTCACCATTACTATCTGGCAAATGTAAGTTATGAATAACTACATTAAGAGAAGTTCCCTTATATACTTTATTATTACTAAAGGTGATTGTATAACCTTCATTTGTTGTATCTTCAGAAACAAAATCAGAAAGAGTATAAGCAACACTTTCATTTGAACCTACATCTATTGTGGTTGCATTTGAACCATTATTTACAAAAGTTGCACCTGTAACAGTGAGTCTTGTAATTCCAGATTCGCGTGGAACAACTGTAAAGCTTGCTGTTACCTGTCTTTCGTTTGTGAAGTCAGGGTTTACCGGAATATCAAATGTAGCGCTGCCATCTGTTCTGATTTCAAAATCATTATCAATAGCAACAGCAGCTCGGTCTCGTAAGAATCCATTTTCTACAAAACCACTTGTTACAACAGGTGTTTCCTGCTCGTAATTAAAGCCGGTGATTGATGCTGTTGAACTGTTGAGAGTTGTAGTTGTATCATCAAGTGCAAATCTTTCGTGTTTGTGATTTGGATTGGCCTCATCATCCGCAGATACTTTTGTTGCAATATCAGTAAGCTCAAGATTAACCTTATTCTTTGGCCTGTCGGCAGCAGTATCTGTTGACAATGCAGCAACAAGCTGAATATTTGTAATCTTAACAGTTACACCTTCCGCTGTTGTGCTTCTGATTGCTTCTGAATATTTATTAATTGTAAGAGTATTTTGTTCTGTATTTATGCTTACAAAGTCTGTGGAAATTGGAGCTTCACTGGTTGAAGGATTATATATTCGAGAAGCAGAAGTTAACTTAATGGTTGAATCCTTAAAATCAAATATTCTGACACCAGAGTTTTCTTCTTTCAGAGTTATAAAGAGGTCAGTTTTGTCTGAACCTGTTGACCAATATTCTACTGCACTGGCATCTGATTCAGTTGCTTCCTTTATTCCAGGAACAAATATTTTCATAATTTCTGGAGAAACATTATCGTAAGTCCACTTATTGTCTGTTGAATAACCAGATTTTGTCAGTTCATATTTTGCAGACTCTTCTGTTGCAGTATACAGTTTTACAGTTAAAGTACTTCCTGCAAGATTGCCCATAAGCGTTGGTAAAACAGTGGTTTCTGTAGTTGGCAACGTATAAGTGGTTACAGGAGATGCAGTAAAGTCTTTTGTAAGAGCCGGTGTACTGCTGCTTCCAATATAGAACTCAGCTTTTGTGATTGGAACATCTGTTGTGTCATCACTGTATTTATTACCGACAAATGTAATTGTTGAGCTACCTTTAACGTAGTTTATATTTTCAAAGTGTTCTACATCTTCATAAGTCAAGCTTGTAATTGAAGGTACAGGATTTTCCACAAACTCAATAATAATTGGATTTGGACAAATAAGTCCTGCACGGTTTACTGCATAGAAGTACTGAGTCTTGTTGGAAATATTTTCCCATTTAGCTTCTGTATCAGACTTATTATAAGTATATACATATTCATCATCGTCATTTCTTACAAATGAAGCGGAATCAATTGTGTTTCCTACCCAATTTGACTGATAGAAATATGTCGAACTAATTTCAGAAGCATTGGCAGCATAAGGTGTATTTGTAATTATCCAACCAAGAAGCTCTGTATCATCGGCTGTTGTTGTACCGCTTGGTGTATACTTTGTTTGATCTACCTTCAAACCAAACTTCATGCTTGTAATAGAACGAGGAGCCTTTACTTTAATTCTCTTTCCACCTGTTGCTGTATCTACAATAACAGTAGTATCAATCTGGTACTGGGTTCCGTTTGTAGTAACAGTAGTATTACCGCCAGTTCCGTTTGGTGTTCCTTCGCAAGCCTTTACGCTTACCGCTGTAGAAGCAAGTGCAGGTACAGCCTGTTTTACCCAGGTTGTTGTACCTTCATATTCAAGTGCAGCAGAAGCAGGCATTGAGTTCTGAGCAAAGTCTTTAAGACCACTAACCTTAATTGTAGAATCACTTAATGGATTTACATTCTGTAGAGGATATGATGTTGTTCTTTCATTCAAAACCTCATCGTCTTCATAATGCTCTACACCATCCCATTCAATACCAGACTGTGTATCTGACATAATTAAAGAGAGCTCTGAATTAGCACTGTAATAGTTTATATTATCAACATTATTTATTTTTACAGAAGCTGAACCTACTGTAATTGAAGGTGTTGTATTATCATACATCCAATCACTAATTGGTTTGGCAGGATTAGTATCGTTAATAAGCTTGGTGATTGTATAATTTCCAAGCTTATCCTCAACTATATACCAAAGTTCATAAGGCTCCTTCTGATCAATTATATTAGTTCTATTCTTAGTATCATAATTTGGATAATTATGCTGCATCGGAACTAAATCAGCTGAAGCACCACTCTTAAGAGTAAGATACTGCCAGCTAGTGAAGCGTGTTGCATCAAACTCATCTAAAGGCTCTGCATAGAAATCATCATACTCTGGATTTTCTGAACCTGTCCAAGCAATTACCCGGCTCTTTAAAGTGTAAGCATTGTTAGCAGGAAGAATGCTGCTGCTTGTTGAACTATTTACTGTAGGATAGTAACAAGTATCATTAAAGCTTGTAAGAGAAAGAACTGGTGTTGTATCACCCTTGTAATAAGTTATTTCTTTTTCATCATTTACATACAATGGACTGCTTAGGTTTTTACCACCAAGAGTTACGCTGCCATCTACTCTCCAATTCACAGGAACTGTGAACGAGCTGACATTACTACAACCATCTTTAAGATAAACAGTATATGGCTGTGTTACTGCATTATCTTCTGTTGGCAGGTTGATTGTAATTGTACCATTACCTATTGGCTGCCAGTTTGTAGTTCCGTCTGTAGAGAAGGCAAAATATTCAATTGGAGACTTATCAGCAAGTGGATCAAGCTCTGTATATCTTTCTAGTATCTCGCGAGTTTCTCCGTGTACATCATTTTCTGTACCGGCCACACCAGGAAGCTTAACAATTATCTTATATGGATTATTATTCTGCTTAATAACATAATTCTTCGTAGAACCAGTATCTGCATTTCCTCTATAAATGTCTCCGCCTTCCGGCATTGTAAATGTTACATAACCGTCAAAGGCAGCAGGGCCTGAAGTATCTTCTATTACATAGAAGGTCTTTACTGCAGACTTATTACCAGCCCTATCTACAGAGTAAACTGTATGTGTTCCAGGCGCAACATTTGTATATTCATCAACAGGAGTTGCAGCATTGTCTATGAAAAGGTCTACATTTTCAATTTTTCTGTTTGTATCAGAAATTGAAGCAGCTACGTTAATTGAATCTTTTGTATAGAAGTAAACAGTACCGTTTGCACTTACAGTTCCGTTTGAATCAAGCTTGATGTTTCCGCTTGAACTTGTACTTGTGTGAGGATAAATTGTTGTCTTAAGTGTACCGTCTGCACTTGCATTACTTTCTGCAACAAATACACCATCGCCAACCCAAACAGGATTTGTCGTATCGAGTCTGATAGATTTCTGTGAGTTTTCAGTAAACTGGCTTGTTCGTTCTGCAAGCTTAGTTACTGTAAAGATTACATTCTTATCTCCGTCGTTAACAGGAAGTTTGAGGTTTTTGATTTCAATTGCATAAGTTCCCTTAAGCAGTCTGTCAACTGCACTGCTACCAGTACCAGTCTTAAGAGTAATTACTGTACCGTTAGCAGAAAGCTCAAAACCTTCATTTTCATCATCAGCACTCTTATTATTTACAAGTGTTGATGGATCAAATGTTGCATTGCTTACTGTAATCTTATATACACCAGAATCAGGAGAATCAGATTCTGTTTCATTTACTATGTTGATTGTTGCATTTACATATTCTTCATTTGTATAACCAGCTTCTGCATTTCCACCCTCACCTGTTGCACGGTCTGTAAGAACTACGGAACTGATTACTGATTCATTACCGTCATATTTGAACATAGCGATTTCAGTACCAGCCGCAACACCATCGCCAATTGTAAAGTTGGAAGTAGTTGCAGAAGGATTTGTTACATAGTCGCTGATTCTCAGGCTCAGTGTATTTCCTGCCGAAGTCTGATTAAGAACAATGTTCGTAATTTTTACTACATCGCCGGTGGCTGATGTTTTAACTTCGCTTCCATCTGCGATAGTAAGTTTTTTATTTGTGGAATCTATTGAAGTATCAGAAACAAGCTGTTCAGTACCATTTTCCAGTATCTTATAAAGTTTTGAACCGGAATCATCAGTATTTGGATTCAAACTTATTGTAGAACCAGTAAAGTCGAATACCTTTGCACCTGTATTTGTTTCTGTAAGCTTGATGTAAAGATCTGTTTTTGGTGTTGATTCTGTTGTCCAGTATTCAACAGCAGATCCGCTATTGTTACTGAGAGTAATACCTCTGTTAATATTATTAACTTTTACAAAATTGATGTCAGGACCATCTTCATCATAAATCCACTTATTGCTTACTGCGAGTCCCTGCTCTGCATCCGTCAATGGATACTTTTCTGATTCTTCTACAGCTGTGTAAAGCTTTACTGTAAACTCTTCATTTCCAAGCATTGTTAAAACATTAGACTCAGAAGATGACAATGTATATGTATTTACTGGAGTTGAGAACTCTTTTGTGAAAGAAGGATTTGTGTTGTTTCCAATATAGAACTCAGCTTTAGTAATCATAACATCATCATTATTGCTGTACTTGTTTGTTGTAAACTGAATTGTAGAGTTCTCGTTTACAAAGTTGATGTTATTGAGCATTCTTACTTCAGCATTATAACTTCTGGCTGAAATTGCCGGTATAGGGTTTTCAACAAACTCTACAACAATCGGTGTCTGACAGATTAAACCAGCTCTGTTTACAGCGTAGAAATACTGTAATTTATTCTGATGATTTTCCCACTTAGCAGCGGTATCTGCTTTACTATAAGTATATTCATATTCACCATCATCATTACGTGTAAGTGTTTTTATAAGCTTATTGCTGTCAAGAGCACCAACATCAGCAGTAGAATAGAAGTCTTCAAAGCTTTCAAGAGGAGATGCACTTATAATCCAGCCAAGGAGTCTTGTATCATCATCAACCAAAGAACCATTTGCCGTATATTTTTTTTGGCCCACGCTCAATGCAAACTTCATGCTTGTTACAGAACGAGGAGCCTTTACCTTTATTCTCTTACCGCCGGTAGCATCGTTTACGGTTCCGGCAATATAGTTTCCGGTTCCACAAGAAGTTCCGCCAGTTCCATTAACTTCTCCACCACAATCTATTACACTTACCGCAATATTTGAAAGTGTTGGCGCACTCTGTTTTACCCAAGTTCCTGTTCCGTGATATGCAAGAGTATCTGAATCAGGCATTACATTATCTACATAATCTATAAGGCCATTAACCTTTATTGTTGAATCACTTAATGGATTTACAGCAAGCAGAGGATAGAATACAGACAGAGTATTTAATACTCCACTACCTGAATATGTATCAGTTCCATCATACTTAATTCCAGACTGTGTATCTGTCATGTTCAATGTAAGTCTTGAATTAACGCTGTAATAGTTTATTGTTGTATCTGTATCAGAATCTTCTACAGTATTTATCTTTTCTGAATCTGCACCAACTGTAATTGTAGGAGGAGTATTATCGTACATCCACAAAGAAAGCTCATTTTCTGAATCAACTGCATTCTTGAGCTGATAGATTTCGTAGTTGCCGAGCTTATCTTCTACGATGTAATAGAATGTATATGCAGTTGTTACATCATAGCAAGGATAGTGATGCTGCATTGCAACTGAATCGCCTGTGTTACCACTCTTAAGTGTAAGGTACTGCCAGTCTGTAAGGCGTGCTGCAGCTATAGAAGTTGAATAGAAGTCTGATTTAGTTGGAGCTGCAGAAGCATTTGTCCAGGCAAGAAGGCGGCTCTTTAAGGTGTAACCGTTATCATCTGGTAGTGTACTGCCGCTTGTTGAGTTTGCTGCTTCCGGATAGTAACAAGTATCGTTAAAGCTTGTAAGAGAAAGAACCGGTGTGTGCTGAGTATCGTCGCCTTTGTAGTAAGTTATGTTCTTAGCAGCATTAGCATACAAGATTGACCCCAAAGTTTTTCCACCATGGGTAACGCTGCCGTCTACCAGCCAGTGTACAGGAACTGTAAATGAAGATTCGTTGCTACATCCATCCTTTAAGTATACTGTGTATGGATTTGCCTGCTGTGTATCTTCAAGTGGTAATTCAATAGTAATTACACCAGTACCGATTGGCTGCCAGTTCTTTGAACCGTCAGTTGAATATGCAAAATATTCAACCGGAGATTTATCTGTAAGAGGATCAAGTTCAGGGTATCTGCTGCGTTCTGCTCGTGTTGTTCCGTGAACATCTTTTTCTGTACCGGCAACGCCAGGAAGTTTTACGATTATTTTATATGTATCAGAAATTACTATGTGATCCTGGTCTTTATTTCCCTTAATTACATAATTCTGGGTTGTTACAGAAGCATTTACTGCTGGTGCATTTCCCCGGTAAATGTTTCCGCCATTTGGCATTGTGAATGTAATGTAAGAGTCAAAGCTATCTGGTCCCGAAATATCTTCTACTACATAGAAGGTTTTTACTGCAGACTTATTACCAGCCCTGTCTACAGAGTAAACTGTATGTGTTCCAGGAGCAACATCTGTATATTCAACAACTGGAGTTAAAACATCATCTATATAAAGGTCTACATTTCCATTTCTTCTGTTTGTATCAGAAACTTCAGCAGAAACGTTGATTGTATCTTTTGTATAGAAGTAAACAAATCCGTCAATCTTTATGTTTCCGCTTGAGCTTGTACTTGTGTGAGGATAAATTGTTGTCTTAAGTGTACCGTCTTCATTTGCATTGCTTGCTGCAACAAATACTCCATCGCCGACCCAGGCTGGAGCTGTCTTATCGAGTCTGATTGATGAAGCAGAAGAATTTGTATCCGCACTTGTTCTGTTTGCAAGATTAGTTACGGTAAAGCTTACTGTCTTATCTCCATCACCAGAAGGAAGCTTAACGTTGTTGAGTACAATATTAAATGTTCCCTTGATTATTCTGTTTATTGTATCGTTATTTGTTCTGAGTGTAATTGTCTTTCCATCAGCAGAAACTCTAAAGCCTGCTTCTGAATCGCCTGCCTGCTTGCCGTTTACAAGAGTTGTTTCGTCAAAAGTTGCACCGTTTACAGTAATCTGATATACACCGGAATCTGTAGCAGTTACATTTACAGTTGCCTTAATATATTCATTGTCTGTATAACCGTTTTCCGCAACACCTGCAACCTCACCACCTGTTCCTGGCTCCTGGTCTCTAAGTACTACAGAGTTAACTGTTGGTGTACTTGCATCATACTTAAACTGACTGATTGTAACATCATTCTGAGCTTCGTTCTTAATTGTAAACAGCTCACCTTTAGAAGAAGTATTCATTACAAAGTCGCTGATTTTAAGACTTACCTTATTTTCTGCAGAAGGTGCTGCAAGGTCAAAATCTGTAACAATTACTTCACCACCGTTTGCAGAAGTCTTAACTGTACTTGCATCGGCAATTGTGAGCTTGTTGTTTTCTATATCTTTTGTAATTGGGAGTTCTACTCCACTCAATATTACTTTAGTATCTTCCGTAATATTGATTGTTGAACCGGCAAAGTCGAATACCATAGCACCTGTATTTATATCTGTAAGGTTGATATAAAGAGAGGCTTTTGGTGTAGCTGCGGTTGTCCAGTATTCTGTAGTAGTTCCATTTGTTGTTCCTGCTTTGATTCCAGAAACAAAGATTCTGTTGATTACAGGTGCAACATTATCGTAGTTCCAGATATTGCTTGGAGCAAGATTATTTGGAGCTTCAGAATCTGTTAATGGTAACTTTTCTGATTGTTCATTAGCAGTATAAAGCTTAACTGTAAGTTCTTCTTCTCTATTGTAAATTGCCGGCAATACAGTTACTTCGGAAGCTGTTAATGTGTATTCGGTTACAGGAGCAGATGTAAAGTCTTTAACAAGTGCTGGAGTTGTTTCGTTTCCAATATAGAACTCGGCCTTAGTAATTAATACATCATTGTTCTGACTGTCTTTGCTTGTTACAAATCTGATTGTAGAACTTTCCTTAATGTAGTTTACATTTTCGAACGGTTTAACATCTACAAAAGTCTTGCTTGAAATTGCAGGAACAGGGTTTTCTATGAACTTAACAATAATTGGTTTATGGCTGATAAGACCAGCTCTATTTATTGCGTAGAAGTACTGTGTCTTATTTTCAATATCTTCCCACTTCTGCTCTGTATCTGGTTTAGAATAGATATATTCATACTGGCCATCATCATTTCTTGTGAGTACAACAATATCACCATCTTCTCCTGTACGAGACATATCGTAGAACTCTTCAAAGTCTGCAAGAGGTTCTGTTCTTATAATCCATCCGAGTAAGTTTGTATTATCACTGGTTACACCGTCTGCAAGAACCTGGTCTACCTTAAAGCCGAACTTGAGTCCTATAACAGAACGTGGAGATTTAACAGAAATTATCTTAGTACCATCAGACTCTGAGGTTAATTCAGAAGTATAATTAGAAGTTCCGTTTGCAATTCCACTCCAATCTATAATACTTGCAGCTGTATCAGCAGGTACAGGAGCAACCTGTTTAACCCATTCATTCTGTGCATTAACTTCAAGAATATCTGTATCAGGCATTTCATTCTGAGCAAAGTCTTTAAGACCGTTAATCTTAAGTGTAAATCCATCACTAGGATTAACTGTTTCAAGTGAATAAGTAACTGCAGTAAGCTGATTAAGAACATCGTTGCCCTGGTAATGTGTAGAACCATCCCATTCAATACCAGACTGGTCATCCCTTATATTCAAAGCAAGTGTAGAAACATCGCTGTAGTAGTTAATATCGTCAATCATGTTAACGTTACCGGCAGCATCAGATTCAACTGTTATTCTTGGTGGTGTATTATCGTACATCCAGAGTTCAGTATCGTTAGTGCCAGCATCATTCTTAAGCTGAGTTATCTTATAGTTACCAAGCTTATCTTCAACTATGTAGTACAACTTATAAGGAACTGCAGGTGCAGCTGTATTCTTTGTATCGTAATCTGGATAATGATGAATCATTGCTACAGAATCGCCAGGAGCCTTCAATGTTAAGTATGACCATGGAGAGAAGCGTGTTGAATCGATTGATGCTGAATAGAAGTTTTCTTTCGCAGGTATGGTTGTACCATCTGTCCAGGCAAGAACGCGGCTCTTTAATGTATAATTTTCTGTTTCTGTATTGCTGCTTGTTGAACTTGCAGCATTTGGATAGTAGCAGGAATCATTAAAGCCTGTAAGAGTAATAACCGGTGTTGTATCGCCATTGTAATAAGTTATGCCCTTAGCAGCATTTACGTGTAAATCGTCGCTCAGGTCTTTTTCACCAAGAGTGATAATACCGTCAACCTTCCAGTTTACAGGAACCAGTTCAGAACTTATGTTACCACAACCATCTTTGAGGTATACTGTATATGGAGTACATTCATCTGCATCATTATGAGGAAGATTGATTGTAATTTGTCCGTTGCTGCTGATTCGTTTCCAATCCTTAGTTCCATCAGTAGAGAATGCATAGTATTCAATTGGAGATTTATTTGTAAGAGGATCAAGTTCTGCGTATCTGTTGAGTTTTGCACGAGCTGTTCCATGAACATCAACATCAGCTGTTGTTATACCGCCAAGTTTTACAAGTACCTTATATGCAGCTTCATTCTGCTTGAGTATGTAATTCTTTGTTGAATCTGTATCTGCATTGCCTCGGTAAATGTTTCCACCTGTTGGCATAGCAAAGGTAATATAACCGTCAAAGGTATCTGGTCCAGAAATATCTGCAATTACATAGAATGTTCGTACTTCAGACTTATTACCAGCCTTATCTACAGCGTATACAAGGTGTGTTCCAGGAGCAACATTCTTGAACTCTGCTACCGGAGTCTTTTCATCATCAATATACAAATCTACGTTATTGTCTTTTCTATTTGTATCAGAAACATCAGCAGAAATATTAATTGTATCATTTGTATAGAAGTATACGCTTCCACCAATCTTGATGTTTCCACTTGCGCTTGTACTTGAGTGTGGATAAATAGTTGACTTGAGTGTACCATCAGCACCAGCATTGCTTGCTGCAACAAATATACCGTCGCCAATCCAAGCAGGAGCAGTCTTATCGAGTCTGATTTCAGCCTGAGCTCCGTCTGTTACAGCACTAGTTCTTTCTGCAAGACTTGTTACAGTGAAGCTTACGTCCTTATCTCCATCAACAGCTGGGAGTTTTACATTACCAAGCTTGATATCGAACTGTCCCTTGAACAGTCTGTTAACTGTATTACCTGTTGTCTTAAGAGTAATTGTCTTACCATCAGCAGAAACTGTGAAGCCTTCTGTTGAATCACCAGCTTCATTACCGTTTACACGGGTTGTATTGTCGAAGCTTGCACCGTCAACTGTAATCTGGTATACACCGGAATCTGTTGCAGATACGCTTACAGTTGCTTCTATATATTCGCTGTCTGTGAAGCCAGTTTCTGCATTTCCACCAGTTCCAGGCTCCTGATCTTTAAGGACAACCTTAGTTACAGATGGAGTTTCACTATCATACTTGAATAGGTCAATTACAACACCATTCTTAACAGTGAATGTTCTAGCTGTTGAAGACTTATTAGTTACAAGGTCGCTGATTGCAAGGCTTATGCGGTTTTCTTCCACAAGATCAACATTTCTAATTATTACAGTGCCACCGTTTTCTTCTGTTATAATAGTCTTGTATTCATCAGTAATTGTAAGTTTATTTGCAGCAGTATCAATTTCAATTACATCGGCAGGATGTTCTTCGTTCTTCCAGATTAATACTGAATCATCTCTGAGCTTGATTGAAGAACCTGCAAAGTCGAATACCTTAGCACCAGTATTTGTTTCTGTAAGGTTGATATAGAGTGCAGTCTGAGGTCCTTCCTCTATTGTCCAGTATTCTTCTGCAGCTTCATTTGCACCCTTGCCCAAAATACCGCTGTTAATATTTTCAACCTTAATGTAGTTGATTACAGGAGCTGTTGAGTCGTTCTTAATGTTGCAAGTATGGAGAGTACTTGTGTTCAAAGCTGCATCTGTTACAGTTATATTTATACGATATGTTGAATCATCAATTACATCATTAGCATCTGCAATCTGGAGTCCCTGGATTGTTACAGTACATTCACCAACAATTGTATCTTTGAATGTGAGCTTATTATCTTTAATAGAATACTTAACTTCTTCATCATCAACCTTAACAAGAAGACTATTGCTTTCGAATGGTTTTTCATATTTAGGATATGTAGAACCAGCTTTTATACATTCTGTAGAAATTGTGATTGATTCAAGACCAGCTGTTTCATCAGATACAGGAATAGAAATAACCTGATTTTCAAGGATATTACCAGTAATACTCTGACTGATATAACCATTTATACCGGTGATTGTAATATCGCCAATTTCTGGTTGTGTATTATCATAAGTTACAGAATTAAAGATTACTGCCTTAGAAATATTTCCAAGGTTATCCATAAGTGCATAAGTAAAGTCTACAGGACCATCTTCAGTTGGCAATGAAGATTCAGCTGGTGTGTAGCCTTCTGATACAAGCTTCCATCTTGGATCTTCTGGAGTAAGACTACTCTGCCAGCTTGTATCTGAACCAGGATTTACAATCCACTTGAGTTCAGAGTTAGGAGAAATAAGTCTGTTGTGTCCCTTATCCTTAATAATTCCGTCAGCAGTCTGAATAACAGCAAGCTTCTTGTAGTATTCTTCGTTAAACATTCCGCGCTTGTTAGGAACAATACTCAAATCTGCCTGTACAAAGTTCTTGTTAGCTTCTGCATCAGGAGCTGTTGTATCTTTTACAATGAACAGAGATGCATAACCATTACCGTATTCTGAAGAACCGCTACCACCATCATAGAAGCCCTGGTTATCAACATGGTCAATTGCAGCAACATCAACCCTAATAAGACCGTCCGGCATAGCAGAAAGGTCATATTCAAACAAACTACCATGAGTTGCATCAACCAGCTCGTTATCCCTTAGATTTTCTCTCTCCTTAAGCTTATCATTTGCATTGTTTACAAGGTCTCGATAAGAACCTCTAATAGATGTATTATTCTGCTGTGAAGCGTATGGTATATTAGTGATTGTAGACATTTTTGCTTCGGTATCTTCAGTACCATCTGAATTGTACAAATGAACAGCACGTATACCAACTTGGATAACATCAGACTCCATACCTTCCAAACTCTGTCCAGAGCCGGCACCAGCAAGGTCTTCTGCAAATATACGTAATACAATTTTAGAATCCTGACCTATACGGTTTACTATATAATTATCAAAGAAGGAATCTTCTATATTACCAATATAATTATCATTAAGACCTTTTTTAATATCATCACCAATATACTTTGAAGACTTATTAGCCCCTTCAAGCTTCATCTTTGCATAACCACCAAGGCTGTTTATTGTACCTTCATACTCATAAACGCCCATAAAGTCTTCAAAGTTTTCACCGCTACCAGCAGAAAGCCATGTAATACGAGGTGCAAGAGAGTCGGCCATATTACTTACAGAGAAGCTGATTTCGTTATGGTCTGTCATTTCAAAGCCGTATTTATCTTTTACTTCCTTTGAAATGGTTATTGTTACAGAAGAGTTAGATACATAACCTTCCTTAATATATTCATCTTTAAATCTAATATAAATGGTCTTTTTACTGTAACTAAACATGTTTTCGTCAAACTTAAAGTGGTCAGTAATATCTTCACTTATAAGTTCCGAGTCACCACCGTCATACTGCATAATACCCTGTGTGACTGTAATCTTATCGTATACACCATCTTCATTTTTAAATGATTCAGGATCCATAGGTTTTGAAAACTGAATCTGAACGTTGAAGTTTTTTACAGCCTTTGTAGTTGACTTAAGATTTGTATAAGAAACAGTAGGTCGCTGTGCTATTATTGGCACAAGATAAATATCGCTCCGTGCCTGCTTGATTGTTACAACAGTTGATGTACTTCTTTCTGTTATTTCTGGATTCAAAGGATCACCAAACTCAACTACATCGCTGCCCAATTCATGTGATTGAATACGTGCCTTGTAATTATCATCATCAATAAAATATATATCTTTATTTTGGTTCTGATTTGTTGTTGAAATAAAATAATCTCCATTAGGAAGTTTGTCCTTAGTTGAAAAAGCAGCCCATTTTACAAAACCATATTCAGGTTCTGTTACTGCAGAAACTCTATGAGGGATTCCAACCTTAAATACAGTAGTTCCATCAGGGTCGGTTTTTCCCTGCTTGTTCATTGCATAGCGAACAAAAACATCAACCTTTGTAGCATTTGCAACTTTTACTTCTTCTTCAATTTCTTCAAAGATATTATCATTACTCATCCACACCTTGCACGAAAAAAATGAAAGTGCAATTATAGACATAATAAAAACAAATAACTTTTTCATTTATCTTCCTTTTCTCCCTCAGTTTTTCTTTTCTTATAGGCAATGATTATTCCGGCTGCTGCAATTGCTGTAAAAGTTGTTGCCGCAATTGGCACGATAGGCAAATGTTTTGTTTCTGATTCTTGAGCAGCAGGTTGATTTGCAGTTGAAGGCACTGTTTCGGCAACAGGCTTTATTTCTGCAACAGGTTTATTTTCTATAACATGTTTAGTTTCGGTAGTTGGCTTTGAATCTGCAATTGTAGTTGTTGTTTCTGCAACTGTTGTTGTTTCTGCAACTGTTGTTGTTTCTGCAACTGTTGTTGTTTCTGCAACTGTTGTTGTTTCTGCAACAGACTTTGTTTCTACAACAGGCTTTGTTTCTGTTACATTTTTTGTTTCTTCAACAGGTTTATTTTCAACAACTTGTTCAGGTTCTGAAACTTCCGGTGCAGGATCAACTTTGGCAATTAAAACTGGTGTTGCTTCCGTTACAACTTCAACATTTTCCTGTCCCGGCACTACAATTCCAAGCTCCTGAGGACCAGGCACGTTTACTGCAATCGCTGGTACAACAATACCATCATCTTCAAGCTCATCTTCTTCCTCGTCCTCATCCTCTTCTTCCAGCTCCGTCTCTTTTAAAGGAGTAGCTTCATCTTCACGCTTCCAAAGCTTCATATCGGCAATAGCATTCATTGCAACTGCCTGACCAGAAAGTTCCAAAACATCAATCAAAGTAGAAATTGCAAAAGGATCTTCAGCTGGTTCTTCCTGTACCTCTGCCAATTCTGAATATTCAAAAGAAGAAGTTTCGGCGTCCAGTCCGTCTAAATTACCCATTCCATTTGCAAGGCTGTTATTATCAGTATCTTTTGTTGCTTCGGCAAGTTTTACAGGTCTTAAGCTAAGAACATCCTGCAGTTCAGAGAAGCTCCACTGGTCTACACTCTTTTCAAATGCAAGCGAAATCTGTTTTTTTGTTGGCATTGTAAACTTTTCAGTAGCACCAGGTACACTTATAGGCGGATAGCTTTCCCAGGAATCCTGCATTCGGTACATTGCAGCAGTGCCTTCTGAATAAGCCTTATTCCACTCGCGTGCACCATATTTATAAGCCTTGTAAAAACCTTCGTTAGAAAGTGTGATTTCAAGAGGAATCCAAACTTCATCATCAACTTCTATATAATTATCAAGGCTTCTGAGCTTTTCGTCGGCCTCGGCTTTAGTCATTCCAGAATCAAAGGCCATAAAGATATGACCTGGAATTGTAATAAAGGCTGTTTTTATACCAACAGATTCAAAAAGTGAACAGACCAGGATAGAAAGGTCATCACAGTCGCCACCCTTGAACATAAGTGTTTGATACGGGAACTGCAAAAAGTCTATGGAGCTTGTACCAACGTTGTCTTCAAAAGCAGATGAAGGGTCAATAACGTAATTTATACCGAACTCATTCAATGCTTCAAATATTCCCATTGCATACTGAATATTTACAGGAACAGTAGTACGTTTTTTCTCGCGGACAATACTTGTAACATGCTTAGCAAAACGCATGGCAGCAGGGTCTTTTGAAGAAACAAACACAGCTGCACGGCGGTCATCATCCCAGGACATGTTGTTTCTTCCATATACAGGTACATCAAGTGTGAATGTTTTTGTTCGTTTCTGTCCAAGGCAAAGATAGTTTACTATTACAGCACTATTTGTATCCGTCATTTCTGTAAGCTCAAGCATCTGCTCGTTAAAGAAGGCAAGTAAATCTACATCAACACTTTCGCCTTTTTCAATCTTACGAATATTCATACACTCTTTTGCATGAGCCATATACTGCGGCTGGAAAAAGCTTACCGTAACATCTGTTATTGCTGTATCTTCATTATTTGTAATTGTTACCGTGCCAAATGGATTCTTTTCATACCACGAATATAGAGCCGGGAATACAGGTGCAAGAGCAGCAAGCTGCATATCGACTTTACGTGATTTATTGAACATTTCGGTAACATCAAAGGTAATTCCAGGGGCTGCGGCCGCATTTACGGTAATAAACGGATTAGGATTAGCTGCAAAATGTGTACCGGAAGCTGTTGCATCAATTGAAATAACAGGAGAAACCTTATAAGAAAAACCTAACGAAAGTCCTGCAGTAAATCCGGCACCACCCTTACCTTTTGGCGTATAATAAGCACCACCACTTGCCAGAACATCTAAAGAAAATCTGTCAGAAAGCGGAATGTGGTACCCAGCACCAAGAGAGGCATCAAAAACTGAAATCGGATCTACAGCTTCCTTTGTATCCATTGAGAAAGAAAGATATTCTCCCTGCGCAAAGAAATCTATATTTTTAATCGGACGGTAGGTTAATCGTAAACCTCCACCCATTCCGAAGTTCATATCAAGAGTATCTACTTTCCCACCAAACGGCTTTGTAAACGGAGCAAAAACACTTACAAGGAACTCACCGTCTGCAGCTACAGGAGCACAGGAAAGACAAAGCCCCGCACAAAGTGCTACAACTTTCTTGGGAAGAGGATTCTTTTTTCTAATATACCTTGCCCTTTTTCCTGACACAAACTCTCCTAGTTTTCCAATTCAGCGGCAATTCTTTCAAGATTTCGTTTTGCCGTTGCATTTTCCGGATCAAGTTCCAAAACCTTTTTATACCATTCCAGAGCACCGTTGTAATCATTTTGAAGGGTACAAAGGTTACCAAGATTATTCATAGCAGAAATTGAACCCATATTTGCAGAAACTTCATAAACTGCCATTGCATTCGGGTACAATCCGGCACGAACATAAAGCATACCAAGCTGGTTATATAATTCTTGAGAAGCACCTTCTGTTTTTATACGATGAAGCAGGTCTGATATTTTTGGTCCAAACTCCTGATTTATATACTGAGAAAGAACATTATCAACTGTTGCAGAAAGTGTTTTTTCAGAAGGCATTTTTGTTTTTGTATCACCAGTACTAAAGCTTGACGGCGGATACATCTGCCATGCGTCTGCAAGAATAATAAAATCTATATCTTCATCCTGCTCAATCTTTGACTGAATCTCATTAACACCCCTTGCCCAGCTTTTTATAAAGCCGTTTCCAATTTCCGTCATGGAAAGAGGTATCCAGATCTTATCATCAACTGTAAGAATACGCTCATCGCCATCAAACATATTCCTGATTGAATTACTGTCATCTCCAAGCTGAACTGCAACAATAAAATCATCTTCTGTCGGAATATAAGCAGCACCAATACCTACAGATTCAAGCATAGACATAAGAAGGATTCCAACATCATCCTTATCTCCAGAACGGTAAGTTATTGTCTGGTACGGATACTGAACGTAATCAAGAATCTGAGGGTCAAGATGAACTGTATCGTAAGGAGTGTCGGAAGTATTTTCATAAGCAATTCCGCTGCTGTTAATTCCTTCAAAAACATACATAGCAAACTGAAGGTTTCTGTTCAAACCTGTACGAACATGGTTTCTTGCAACACCAACAATATATTTTGAAAGCTCAAGAACTTCCTGTGAACTTGTAGAAACAAAACTGGAAATCATAGCAGGGTCAAACCAGCGTACTGTATTTCTGTTATAAACAGGAACCGTTACAGGAACTACAGAAACCCTCTTGTCTCCCAAAAGCTCATACTCAATTACAATTTCGCCCGAAATCTGTCCAGATTCAGAAAAGCGCAGGATTTTATCATTAAAGTCCGCATTAAAAGCAATATTCTCACTGCGGTGCTTATGAATCATCTTTACACTTCCACACTCCAGCTCTGAAGCTGTATAACCTTCTGAGCGGAACTTTACAACAACGTTTCTAATTTCAGCAGTTTCGTTATTATTGATTGTAATTGTACCAAAAGGATTTTCTTTATAGATAGTATATAATAGAGGGAAAACACTTTCTTCATAATCAGCATCAGCATCTACATTACCGGCAGACTTCTTTGTATCAAACTTAAAGTTAACTCCCAGTCCAATAGTAATACCAGCCGCACCAGGATTTCCAAAATATGTATTATACTGGTAATCAAACCACGAAGCATTTAAGCCAAGCGTAAGTCTTGTGTTAATTCTAAAGCCAATATCTGCATAAGCATGATACCACGGAGCATAATGCGACATGCCACCAGTAAAAAGGCCTCCTGCTCCTGCAGCAATTCCCATTCCTATTTCCATACGCGAAAAAGGATAAAGCACTGTTCCAACCTGTAATCCAACAGGAACAATAATTGCAAGAGGATCTTTACCTTCTTCTAGAGCGCCGCTATTATTTTTTGGAAGAAACTCAACGCCAAACTCCGGGCCAACATTAAGGTAATTAAAAAGAGTTATACCTGTATCTATAAAAGTGCCGCCACCTGCAACCGCATATTTTGTAGCACCTGCGGAAAGGAACGGAAAGAAAGCTCCCGGAGAAACTTTTACATTTAATTCTATAGCAAATCCCGACACTGTCATAAACAGCACAAGGATTAACGCAAAAACTTTTTTCATAACAATAAAATCTCTTCAACTGACCGTCATTTTCTTCAGATTCTATAAACAGAATCTCAAAGAACATTCCAAGCCAATTATATATTATACAAAATAAAGCAATATTAATCTATAAAAAAATCATTAAAACGATTAACTAGGCAAAAAAAACATTTTCCACTTTACTTTTTATTTCAATATATTTTTTTGCTTTTTTTCATTTTGTGGTGTAAAATATTGTTATGCACAGCTTAGTACAAGAGATTATAAAAGGACGTAAGACTTTCTTCATTGCACCAGACAGAACGCTTTTTCCACAATCCTATCTGGAAGAATATCTTACACTTGGATACGAGTGCTATTTCATAGATACAGATATTTTTCTCCCAATGAAAGAAAAGGTAGATATTATTCTGTCGGTTTTTAAAGATTCCATCCTTTTTTTTAACATTGATGCTCCTATTCAGGGAGCCAGCTGGATAGAAATAATCCACGATATGCAGGTAAAATATCCTTCTGCACTATTCGGAGTGCTCTATGCTAAGCGTCATTCACAGACTGAACGCCAGAGTCTTGAACATCAGTATCTGTATACTATGGGAATCCAGTGCGGCTGCATCCAGCTTGAATACCAGAAACGCGAAAACTTCCAGATTATAGAACAGGTTCTTTATGCAAATCAGGCAATGGGAAGGCGAAAATACGTTCGTGCCTTATGTTCAAGCAGTTGTCTTTTCTCTTTTACATTAGATAAACAGGGGACAATTCAGGATAAACTCACTGACATAAGTATTTCTCACTTTTCTTTTGTTGTTCCTGATGGCAGACTCCAGCTTGCAGACTACGAAAAGGTATCTGATATAGTATTTACAATACACGGTTTAAGGTTCCGCTCCGATGCCGTTCTTTATATGACCCGTCCTGTAGAAAATGGAATACTGTTTGTATTTGCATTCCAGTCAAAAAGCGGACAAAGTGGTCTTGACCCCGTAAACAAGCAGCTTATTACTCCAAAGCTTTACGAGCTGATGATTGATAACTGTATGGATTTACTAAACAGGCTCTTTACTACCGCATCACGCAAACGCGAAGCAATCACCGAACTTCCTCCCCTTTAATCAAGCTATTAAGCGCTAAGTGTTGTAAAAAAAACTGATTTATTCTATTATATCCTCAAATAAATCTCGGACGTTTAACCGTCCAAAAGGATGTTATAAATGGCTATCATTAGTTATAAAGATCTCGGCCTTGTAAACACACGCGATATGTTTGCAAAGGCTATTAAAGGCGGATATGCTATTCCAGCATATAACTTCAATAACATGGAACAGATGCAGGCTATTATTCAGGCTTGTGTTGAAACAAAATCTCCAGTAATTCTGCAGGTTTCTAAGGGTGCCCGTGCTTATGCAGACAAATACATTTTGCGCAACATGGCTCGCGGTGCTGTAGAATATGCTCACGAACTTGGTTGTGATATTCCTATCGTTCTTCACCTTGACCACGGTCCAAACTTCGAAGTTGCTAAAGACTGTATTGATAACGGTTTCTCTTCTGTTATGATTGACGGTTCTGCTCTTCCTTACGATGAGAACGTAGCTCTTACAAAAAAGGTTGTTGACTATGCTCACCAGTACGATGTTACAGTAGAAGCTGAGCTTGGTGTTCTTGGTGGTGTAGAAGATGATGTTGCTGCTGAAGAATCTAAGTACACAAAACCTGAAGAAGTTGTAGACTTTACATCTAAGACAGGATGTGACTCACTTGCAATTTCTATTGGTACATCACACGGACGCTGTAAGTTCACTCCAGCTCAGTGTACACGCACTGCTGACGGTGTTCTTATTCCACCTCCACTGGCTTTCAATGTTCTTGAAGAAATTGAAAAACAGCTCCCTGGCTTCCCAATCGTACTTCATGGTTCTTCTTCTGTTCCTGTTGAATATGTAAAGATTATTGAACAGTACGGTGGAAAGATTCCTGATTCAGTTGGTATTCCAGAAGAACAGCTCCGCAAGGCTGCTAAGTCTGCTGTATGTAAGATTAACATCGACTCTGATGGACGTCTTGCAATGACTGCTGCTGTAAGAAAGTTCCTTGCAGAAAATCCAGAAGCTTTTGACCCACGCCAGTTTCTTTCTGCTGCCCGTGACGAAGCAAAGAAGATGTACATGCACAAGAATATTGAAGTTCTTGGTTCTGCAGGACACGCTCTTGACTAATTAGGGATTCCCGGGACAAGTCCGAGAATGACATAGCGAAAGCTTCTGTTTGAACATTACCGTCAACGGAATCTGCTTTCGCATGCAGTTTTGCCTTGCAAAACTGCTTACAATAATACATAAAAAAAGCACGATGTTTCCATCGTGCTTTTTTTATGCATGAATTATTTTGCAAAAATCCGCATAATTTTTGCATTACCTTCTACCGTAACCTTTTCTCCGGGCTGCACGGCATATATTTCTTCGTCTTCAATTTTCTTTCCAAACTGTTCATTGCCAGTACGAATTACAGCCTTATTTTCAGAAATCACATACAAAAGCTGAACATCTGCCGGATTTCCCTTTTCACCGGAATTGAGCATACTCCAGCCACCTTTTACAGTAATTTCATTCATTCTAAAGTACTTACACTCAAAGCCATCTTTTGGAAATGGAGCAACAGGAATCATATCTTCACGTTTGATTACAGCAAGTCCTTTTTCTATATGTACTTCCCTGCCCCGCCCCCAGTCATAAAGGCGGTAAGTCAAATCGCACGACTGCTGAACTTCCATAAGGCGCAAGCCAGCCCCAATTGCGTGAACAGTACCAGCAGGAATAAAAATAAAATCCCCGGCTTTTACATTCACAAACTCAAGATATTGCTCAAGCTTGTTTTCTGTAATTGCCTTTGCAAGCACTTCGTTAGAAAAGCCTTCTTTTATACCGTAGACCAGTTTTGCATCCGGTGCCGCATCAAGCACATACCAGCATTCAGTTTTTCCGCGATTACCCTTTCCTTCCAGCTTTACCGCCCAGTCATCATCCGGGTGAACCTGAATGGAAAGAGTATCATTCGCCTGAATAACCTTTACAAGCAAGGGATAATCGCCACCGCAAAAGTCTTTAAATTCCTGCTGGCAGCCGTTTGGATGAGTAGATGCAATCCAGAGCTCGTAGCCCCAGATTTTTTCTGATTTAATTGCGTTTAGTTTTAACATTATTTTGCCCAAAGCTTTTCTGGATAATAACCAGACTTAATCTTAGCGGCAATCTCATTCTTTACAATCTGGCGGTCTTCAGGATATGTCATACCAAACCAGGTTTCCTGAGAAGTAAAGAACTTAATTATACCCTGCTTATGAGCAATTATATCACCAGCAGCCGTTGGAAGAAGAGCTTCTGCTTTAGGAGACTTTGAATTATCCTTAATAAAGTTGTCCCAATATACGTGGAACTCTTCAAAAGCTTTTGGAGTAAAACCAAAAAGATTCATACTAACCCATTCTTTACCAGTAAGAAGCTTTTTTTCGCCGTCCGGCATTTCGCTTATAACCTGGTCGTTTTCGCCGTAATAAATCTTAAGGTTTTCTACAATTGTATCAAGCTCAGCATTTTTTCCAAGCTCGCCCTTTACTGTACAAACACCACGGCTTACCGAACCGCTGCGGCTCATTGTATTACCAAGTACGTAACCTACCATTGCGTGTTCGCGGCAGTCGTTACCAATAGAAGAAAGATATTTACCAAGAACTTCAAAAGCCTGTCTTCCATAATAATCATCAGAATTGATAACAGCAAAAGGTTCGTTTATAGCTTTTTCTGCACACAAAACAGCATGAGTTGTTCCCCAAGGCTTCTGACGTTCTGTGCTGTCTTTAAGCTGCTGCTCAGTAAGCAGAGATTCATGCTGCTGGAAAACGTATTCAGCATTAAAATTACGTGCAATGCGGTCAAAAAGTCTTTCGCGGAAGGCAGCTTCAATATCTTTTCTGATGATGAAGACAACCTTTCCGAATCCGTTTTTCATTGCATCATAAGTTGCAAAATCAAGCAGACATTCATCGTGAAGTCCTACTCCGTCTATTTGTTTTACTCCCCCATAACGGCTTCCCATACCGGCAGCCAGAACTAACAATGTTGGTTTCATATTTTTCCCCTTTTAAGTTTATGCAATTGCAGTTTCAAGAGCAAGCTGAATCATTTTTGTAAATGTCTTCTGCCTTTCTTCTGCAGTAGTTTCCTCGTGAGTGACTAAGTTGTCGCTTATAGTAAGGATTGCAAGAGCCTGTCGTTTAAACTCTGCTGCTAAAGTATACAACTCTGCGGCTTCCATCTCAACAGCAAGAACTCCGTATTTTTTCCAGAGCTTCCAGGATTCCTTTTCATCATAAAATCTGTCGCTGGAAGTACAAAGTCCAACCTTGGCATCAATGCCAAGATCCTTTGCCTTATGATAAGCAGTATCAAGCAGCTCAAAGGATGCAACCGGTGCATAATGCATAAAGTCAAATCTCTGAGTCTGCAGGGCTGAATCGGTACAGGCACCATTAGCAATCACAACACTTCTGCAGGGAAGGTCTTCGCTCAAGCCACCGGCTGTTCCAACACGGATTGCCTTTTTTACACCATAAAACTCAAACAATTCGTGAACATAAATAGAAAGCGACGGCTGCCCCATTCCGGTTCCCTGTACAGAAACCTTTTTGCCTTTGTAAGTTCCCGTAAAGCCATACATTCCGCGAACTTCGTTATAGCATACAGGATTTTCCAGAAATGTTTCCGCAATAAACTTAGCTCTCAAAGGATCACCAGGAAGCAAAACAGCTTCTGCAATGGCTCCTTCCGGTGCATTAATGTGTGTACTCATAATACCTCCCTATAAAAACACGGTGGTTCAGCAAGCTCCACTAAAAAGAGCCTAAACCACCGTGTAATAGTTTAATAATTAACGATAAGCCTAATTATTCATTATGTGGAACTGTAGATTTTGATTCTATGTTGAGAATGTAGAAGTCAATATCCTGATAACCAAGATAACCTTCAAAACTTTCTTTTATTTCAAAAGCTGTATCTTCGCTGTCATTTCCATTCAGTTTTCCGTTTTCACCAAACATATAGTAATCCTTCATCTTCAATATAGGTTTAGTAGCTTCCGTAGAATCCAGATTAACTGTATAGAACATTTCTTGACTTTCTCCAAGATTACCAGTTACATTTGCACCACAGAATACCATTCTATATGGATTTTTGCTTGTCTTTCCAAATACCGGTATATAAAGTGTCTTGTAATAATTTGTATCATCATTGCTGTTACTCTTAATATTGAAGAAAGTGCTGTTTCCATCAGGATAGATTAAGAATCCATTTAAGGTTTCGTTATTACCCTCTGTACTTGCAGCAGAAATTGTTATAGGCATATCTCCGGCAAAGAATCTGAGTGGAACATAGTCAACCCAAGTTCTCATTGTATTCATATTTGTTACTTCAATTATAATTTCTGTATCAACATACTCATTAACTAAAGTACCATATGAAACTTCCAGATTAATAGTTTTTGTTGCACCAGACTTCATAGCAGAAATACCTACATCATCCAATTCGTATCTTGAATTAACAATCTTAAGATTTAAGTTATCTCCTTCTTTTGTAGAAATCTTACAGCTTGAAGTAGCACTCATAATCTCAGAAATATTTGTAATTGTAAGTGTTAATGGATATGTCTTATAGTTATTTCCGTACAGATAACCATTCTTAGTATATTTGTCATCAATTTTACCGGTAACCTTCAAAGAATAATCTTCCTTTCCTACGAGAGGAATAGTACCCATGTTGGCACCATCAGTATCAATCTTAAGACCTGGAACAACAACTATTTCGTTAGTAACTGTATCCACAACTGTAATTATTTGTGAGTCACCCTGAACTGGAGCTGTAAGTTCAACATATCCATCATTATCAGTAGTAGATTCGGTATTATAGGTTGAATAGGTTTCTGACTGAGCTTTAACCTTTAAGCCTTTTTTAGCAATCATTCCACTATCTGTTGCTGCAGCCCTTACATTACTTGTAGCAGCTCCAATCTCATCTGCAAAACCAACAACACGGAGCTTGTACTTAAGATCAGTTCCACCCTGTCTGTAGAATGGAATATCAATATCTTTATTAGCATCATGCCATTTAATAATTCTATCTGTATCTTTTGTAAACTTTCCAAGAGTTGCAATTACTAATTCTGTAGCAGTTGAGGATACAATATCATACTCATTCAAATTGTCTTCTATAACACAAGTTTCCTGAATATCATATATTTTACCATTATCCATTCGCTGCCATTTACCCCAGAAGAACTGATTAGCGGAAACAGGAGGTTCAGAAACTGTTACTGATACAGGAGAACTTTGAATTGCTGAGTTTTCAACAAGAATTGCAGTAATTTCTGCAGTACCAACACCGACTGCAGTTACCTTTCCGTTTGAATCAACCTTTACAACTGCATTATTTGAAGATTTCCAGTTTACATTTTTACTAATTCCTTCATCCACAGTTACATTACAAGACAACGTAAAACTATCACCAGGAAGAATCTTTGTTGGCTTATTAGAAGCATCAACAGATAAAGTCCATGTAGAAGCATCAAGTACAGTTACAATACAATAATCCGAAACGCTATTATCATAACTCTTCAATGTAATTTTTACATCTTTTCCAGCAGCCTTTGCAACAATATGTCCATTACTAACAGAAACAAAGGAAGAATCTTCCGAAGTCCACCTTACAGGATTGTTATCATAATTATTTCTAGAATAAAGGTATTTATCCGCACCTTTATAAAGCTTTATATTAGAAACTGGATTTCCATCTTTATCAACAATATGTACAGTTTTTTCAGGAGTTACTTTTACATAGATAATATCATAAGCAACAGAAACATCTTTAAAATCCTCTACATACATTCTTATTTGGCAGTTACCTTCACCAACAGCCTGAATAGCAAAAGTTCCAGTACCCATAGTTGTACTTGACTTCAAAGACAAACTACTTTCCACAGGTTTTGCTACCGATTCATCATCAGATTCTAGAATAAATTTTACTGTCTTAGGAGCATTAGCCGCATATTCAATTTCATAGCACACAGTACCCTGATTAGGAGTAGATAATTGAATAGTATCGGATTCATAATTTTCAAAACTATCATCATAACTGTAATTGCTTTGAGGATAAAGATATACACTTGATACAGGACTATCCAAAGCCTTTAGAAACTCTTCTCCCAAATCTTTTAAGAACTCACAACTCGTAAATAACAAGCTGATTAAAGCAAAAAATAAAGCAACTTTAAAGCCAAGTTTTCTCATATTATTCTCCCATATTTATAGATTGCCGTATCAAGTACGACGATGACATTTTCTTCACTGTCATTCCGAACTTGATTCGGAATCTTGTATCAATTTACTTTTTTTCATTTCCGAGCAAATCGGCATTTACATAATGTATAATACCATTTTTGCCCTCTAATTGTAACATATATGTTCCAATTGTATTAGGAATAATATTCAAAGCACTCGTATAATTAGTGAATGAAAGATTTTCCCACAATTTATTTCCCTTAGAATCGTAAGCTACAACAAATGGCAAAGGAGAATCTTTTCCGTCCATTGAAGCTGCTGCTTTTCCACAAAGCACAATCTTATTTTCATACTGACAAAGCTGATTAAACCAGCAGGATTGTTTGTTTTGTACAGTATATAAAACAGGTGTGCAAGCTGCATCGGCTTTTATCATACCAGAAGTTACATAACAGCCTTTTAAAACCTTACCTGTATCTTTATATTCACCACAAACAACATAATTTGAACCAGTACCATCAATACTGAAGAAAAGACAATTGTCGCAGCTGTAAACAAGATTATTATCAAAATCATAATTACCAGCTTCAATATCAGAAGGAGATACTTTCC
Organism: Treponema sp.; assembly: GCA_016290335.1. The sequence continues at coordinate 37,182 of JAEETM010000021.1, forward strand.
AGATTTTTCCTACATGAGTAGTACCATAATCCGTATGTTTCCAATTATCATAACCGCAGATAAATAAATCGGTGCCATCAAAATAAGCTGATGTAAGATTACGTTCTATGTCATTCGTTAAATCTGAATAATCTTTAGAAATTATAGTTTTAATAGCTTCTGGAGCTACAACCTTCTCAGAATTAGTATTTGTTCCGTCAATATACATAATCATATAATGAAGACGGTCGTAATCAAAAGCATAATGGTCATACGCACCAACGCAGATAAACTTATTTTCTCCAATTTGAATCAATTTATTTTTTGAATCATTTCTGAAAACAAGCATATAACAAGAATCATTCTCTGCCGAAACCTGAACTGAAGAAGGAATTACTTTATACCATTTTGGAGTTTTAGTAGCAAAATCATAGCAAACAATAACATAATTTTCAGAAAGATTGTTACCTGTACCAAAAATCTGATTACAGAGTATTACCACAGAACCATCCTGCTGCTCAACAAAATCCACAACCTGAGTTACAGAATGATCTGTACGATCTGTAAAAGCAACAAAATTATCTGTACCGGTAGAATATTTTCCATACTCATCAATACACCCAATTCCAATCTTTGTTGAGTCTTTACTTGCAGTTCCAATAACAAGAGTTGCCTTACCATCATAAGAAGGTCTCATAGCAACAGGATACTCTGCAGAAAAAATTGAATTATCTAAAGACCAGATTTTATTCTGTGTATCTATATTGAATGGAGTTACAGCCTTGAGAGAAGCTGATGAAACTCCCTTATCGTCTGTATTAACTGAGATTGTATATATATTGCCGGCAACTACATCAGAATTGCTGACAGGAAGAGCAATCTCATTTGTTACATCAACCTTGATTTTTACTCTGTCAAGATACCCCAAATTGATATCTGAGGATTCACCTAACTTTAAAGGGCTTACTTCATAAACACCACAACCGCCTTTATTATTGATTAAAGCTTCTTTTGCGGCATAAGGCTTTAACGGAGTATTTGCATTATTAACACGTATATTTGAAGTTGAATTATTTTCGATTAAAAGATATGCAGATTTTGATTCACATTTTGTTAACTCATCAATTGCTATGTTAGTAGTTTCGCCTTTTTTAATGGCACCAGTTTTCCAACCGCTGGAAGCTTCTTTTGTCCAATATGGGAAAACTGTATTTCCAATTGTAATTAAATACTCGATATAAAAAACATCACCCAAACTAGGGTCACTTGAAATAACTATAAGATCAGAAACAGACTTATTTGCAGGGATTGTACAAAAAACTTCGCCTGAATATGGATTAAGATTTCGATAAATATTTACAGCAAATTTACTATTATTCTTAAAAACAACAGTACCTTTATTGTCATCTTTGCCTGGATCAGGTTTTTCTGTGTTGTTTCCATTCCCATTTGTCGTTTTTTCTTCCTTATTAAAAATATTCACACACGATGTAAGCAAAAGACAGACAACAGAAAAAATAAGTATTTTCTTTTTCATAAAACTTAACCCTAAAATATTATAAGAAAAAAAGATATAAAAAAAGACAACTGCATAGAGTTTTTCTGCTCTATACAGTCATCTTTTTTATTCTAGCAAGATTTCATTATAGACTACTCTTCATTGTAATTAACTACATCTGTAACGATTTCTCCATTTAATTTACGCCATTCAACAGGGAAATCTTGTGCATTTGTTCCACCTACATCAAGATAATACATTTTACCAGCTTCAACTGTCAAATCTGGAACATCTCCACGTTTCTGTGAGCTTCCAACTTTCCATCCAGTAACCTTTGCGGTTGAGGCAAAAGTCTTATTTCCTGTAGGTACCATTGGTACTTCAAATACAAGAGTTTTTCCTGTATTAATTTTCTTTCCACCTGTTGAAGTTATTTCTGCTTCAGAATTAGCTCCCTTGTAAAGAGAAATACCAGTTCTTGAGTTTCCATTTGTAATTGTTATATAAGCTGAACCAGGTGTTGTATAATCATTAAAGCAATCTGGATCAAACCATTCCAATACATTGAATTCCTGTGATTTATCACCACCCTCAGACAAAGAGAACTCTAAATATACAGGAATATCAGTTCCTCTCTCTTTAGGGAAACATGTTACGATCTCACCAGTCTTTTTCTGGAACTTTCTGAATACAGGATAAATATAATAATCTTGCATAGCTACAAAAACTTTTGTCTGCACAGTATTACCACCAGCAAATGCCAATGAATCACCATAAAGACCATTTTGTCTCAATTCAACATTGTATTTTGTTGGGTTATTAATAATGATATAAGATTCACCACCCATATTTGCTGAGATTGTATATACCAAATTTGCATTTGAGTCTGAATCAGCATTATAGTAAGCATAAAGCATAGCAAATGGAGTTTTCTTCATCTCATCATAATTGTCTTTATACTTCTTATAATCTTCTTCTGTAATAGCCCAAAGTACAAAATCACCAGACTGATTGAAAAGAGCTTTATCTAACTTAAGACCAGTTGTCTGTCCGCCCTTAGCACCACTAATCAATGTAGAAGCAGAAGGAGTTCCCTTGAAACATACTACATCTTTCTGAGAATCGTTTCTAACTTTAATAGAATAATTGCTTCCAGTATAGTTTGTGTAATCGATTCCATTTCCCTGTGGTGTGTTTTCTTTTTCCTTGTTAACGTTTACGTTCAAACAAGAAGTGAACATTCCAACCATTACTGCAGCAGCAACCAATAAACCTAATTTTCTTTTTAACATAAAATCCTCCGTGTTAAAAAAAATAAATAATTCAGTCCGAAAGTTTCTTTCCGGGCATTTGACAAAATCTTAACCCTTCATACGAAGGATTCCTTGCTCATTTTTTAACTAATTCAATAATCATTGTACTTATAAATGGTTACATGTACAAGTTTATTTTTTATAATTATTTTTGTCAGATTTATTTACATTTTTTTGTGATTGAAGGCTTGAACTTCTTTAGTCACACTTGCTTATCATCTGTTTTTAGCTTTTCTAAAACTTTATCTAGCGGAGCATTCATTTTTTCTGCTGCAACTTGAGGTGAAACATTAAAGTGTCTTATAGCAATTACAGCATCTTCTATAGCTTTTTGCAGACTGCCTTCAGCAATTCCTTCCCTTCTTGCGGCTCTTTGTATGTCTCTATCATGTAAATTCATAGCAGCGTAATCACTCCTGAATTCTTCATTCTCTTTTATCTTTTCTACTAGCGAAGAAAGGCTTTTCGAAAAATCATCCTTTCCCGGTTCATTTGTGCTTATAAAATGAAGAAGATTCCTGATTCTTTCATCCTCTTCTTTTTCATACGCACTTGCATTATAAATCACTTTGATTGATTTGTCATTCAATTTTACGCTAGCATTTTCTTCACAAATATTTCTGAATGTATAGCAGGGAAGTCCAAAGACTTTACTATCATCATCTTTAAAAGGATCTTCCTTGCAGATAAATAGAATATAGCTATCCTTTAACTCTGGATAATCCTGTCCTTTCATAAGACTGTCCATGTCTATCATGCTCTGGTAGTAGCGAGTTCGCTTGCCTAAAGCTTCCTGAGGATAGGACTGGATTTCAATATCAATAATTTTATCATCATCCTTTAAATAGACATCCAGACGAACACCTTTTGTTGAATAATAAGGTGCAATCGTTTTTTCCAGCTCCGGGTATTCAACAGTTTTTACCCTGATATGCAAAAGCCTTTCGATAAGTTCTGCACAGATTTCCGGTTCACGAAGGACAGCCTGAAACATACCATCATCCGTAAAAGTAAGTTCGTCCACAGTTTTTCTGTGGTAAATTGAATCTGACATTTTAATGCCTCCTCGTCTTTAAATTTATTTTCCCACACCATTAATATCTCAAAAGTTTGAGATTTCGGACCATTTTTTTGAGAAAAAAGTTTGAAAAAGTGAAAAAAAACTTAAAAAAATACAAAAAAATCCACAATTGGCATTTTTTACTGTATACTATTAGAGTATGGCTGATTTTATTATTTCTAATTTGCCTTGGTTCTGGCTTGGGGTGCTGATTGTATGCATCATTATAGAAGCTTTTACCCTGGCACTAACAACGGTCTGGGGTGGCATTGCAGCCATTCCAATGATTTTTATTGCAAAAACCGGGCTTCCGTTTAAATGGCAGCTTTTGATTTTTGTAGTCATCACTTTTGCGTTGATTGTTTTTACACGTCCTTTTGCCGTAAAAAAGCTTGGATTGGGAAAGAACAAAACTAACGTAGACACTATGATTGGAGAGGAGGTTCAAGTAACAAAGGCTGTCACCAAGTTTCAGAAAGGTGAAGCAAAAGCCAGAAATGGCGTTATATGGACTTCGACTGCGGAAAATGGAGAGGATATACCTAAAGGTACGGTCTGCATTATTGCTGCAGTTGAGGGAAATACGTTGATTCTTAGAAAAAAGGATTAGGAAAAAAATATTTAAACACAGGAGTATATTATGATGGTTTACATTATTGTTGCACTTTTGGTTATCGTGGTTGTTCTTATCATTACGAACATCAGGATTATTCCTCAGTCTTCTGCCGCTGTTATAGAAAGACTCGGTGGATATTACAAAACCTGGAACGTTGGTCTTCATGTAAAAATGCCGTTTATCGACAGAATTGCAAACAAGATGTCGCTGAAGGAAAAGGTTTTTGACTTCCCTCCTCAGCCGGTTATTACAAAAGATAACGTTACAATGATGATTGATACTGTTGTATATTTCCAGATTACAGATCCGAAATTATACACTTATGGCGTTGAACGTCCTATAAATGCGCTGGAAAATCTTTCGGCAACAACTTTACGTAACATTATTGGTGAACTTGAGCTTGATGAATCGTTAACAAGCCGTGACGTAATCAATACAAAGATGCGTTCTATTCTTGATGAAGCTACAGACCCTTGGGGAATTAAGGTTAACCGTGTAGAAGTTAAGAACATTGAGCCTCCACAGGCTATTCGTGAAGCAATGGAAAAGCAGATGAAGGCTGAACGAGAAAGACGAGAGCAGATTCTTATTGCTGAAGGTCAGAAACAGTCTGCAATTCTTGTTGCAGAAGGCCAGAAGCAGGCAGCTATTCTTGAAGCAGAAGCTCAGAAAGAAGCAGCTATTCAGAAGGCTCTTGGTGAAGCTGAAGCTATTCGTGAAGTTCAGCAGGCTAAGGCTCAGGGTATGAAAATGCTCAAAGATGCAGGAATGGATGCAACTGTTCTTAAGTTCCGAAGTCTTGAAGCTTTTGAAGCAGCCAGCAACGGTCAGGCTACAAAGATTATTATTCCTGCTGATTTGCAGAATATGGCCGGCGTTGTTACCGGAATTGCAGAACTGGCTAAGAAATAGATTGAAAAGTTTTGCTTGCAAAACTTTTAGCGGAAACTGTACAAATGAAAACCTGAAATTGAGCAGAAGTTTCCGCTAAAGAAGTTTACTCTCTTAGCAAAATATGATGCCGAAAATGGCACCGAGTATTAGCAGAAAGATTGGATGAAGCTTAAACTTAAAAAGCAGGAATGCAAAAACTGCATAAGCGGCAAGCTTTATCCAATCGAACAAGCCTGTCCAGGTTTCGGCAGAGGCAAGCGCACTCCACGATTCAGGGACATTCATCAGCGTAAATACAAAAATCTGAACGGCAGGTACAAGAATCAAACCTGTTGTTACCGGTCTTAAGAAAGCTAAACTTCCCTTAACATACTGATTTTCCTTAAACTTCTGCAGAATCTTTGCAATCAATAAAATGATTATTATAGAAGGAAGAACTTCTGCCAGAGTTGCAATTATACCGCCTGGAATACCATACAGATTATAACCAATGTAGGTTGCCATGTTTGCACCAATCGGCCCCGGAGTACTTTCCGAAATTGCAACCATATTATAAAACTGTTCCTGACTGATCAAACCCTGAGCAACAATTGTCTGCTGCATTAAGGTAATTGCAACAACACCACCGCCAATAGTGAATAAACCAATATAGAAAAAGGTACAGGCTAAAGCAAACAAACTCATTATTCTTCCTCCGAAGTTTCAGTTGCATCTGTAACAGTTTTACTGTCTGCCACATAATTTTGCACGACTTCTTTAGCAGCCTTTTTGATATTTACAGACGTAATCACAACCCCGCACAATATGGCTGCAAGAATAATCCAGAAGGACTGAACCTTAAAGAAATAAACGAGCGTAAACGATATGAGCATAAGAAGCACATGCAATGGTTTCTTAATCGTCTTTTTTGCAAACTTTACTATTACCGAGGTAAACAAAGCGGCTACTGCAACATTTATTCCACGTAGAGCCTTTTGTACCATAGGATATTCATCTATTGAGTTTATTAGCCCTGCCAGTATTGTAATTATGATGATGGACGGACTTACCATTCCAAGAGTTGCAACTATTCCGCCAAGAATGCCCAGCTGATTGTAGCCGACAAAGGTTGAAACATTAACCGCAATCATACCCGGCGTACTCTGCCCTACTGCATAATAATCAATTAAATCTTCTTCGGTCATCCAGTGCTTTTTGTCTATAAGCTCTTTCTGCATCATAGGCATCATTGCCAGACCGCCGCCAATTGTAAAGGCTCCAATTTTTACGAACGTAAAATACAAATCTAAAAAACGTTTTAGTTTTGATTGCTTTTCCATTTTTATTCCTTAATATATAGATTATCGGTTCAAGCCCGATAATGACATTGTTTATATTGCAAGTGTGACTTTTACGCAAGTTCCTTTTGGTTTATTCGGCTTTATTTCAAAAGTTGCGCCAATCTGGTTTGCCCGGTATTGCATGGAGTTTAAGCCCAGGCCCCTGATTATTTCCGAATCCATTTTTGGAATACCGCAGCCATCATCTGCAATTGTCACAATCACTTTCCTGCCGCTCTGCTCCACGCTTACAATAACCTTCTGAGCCTGTGAATGCTTCATAACATTATGCAGCGCTTCCTGAATTATTCTGAAGATATTTAGCCTTGTCCGCTTATCAAAAGAAACCTCATCGTCCACCGCCCACTTATACTCACACTTTATTCCCGACTGTTTTTCAAAGGAATTACAGAGGTTACTCAAGCTGTGGTCCATACCAAGACTTTCAAGTTCTACCGGGTAGGAATTGTGCGCATACTGCCTTGTTGTCTGAAGAGTATCGCTTATAAGTTGAGCAAGTTCAACCATCTGGTCTTTTTGCACAGGCTTTTCCTGATTCGAATAACTTCTGCAAAGCATGGAAATACCTGCAAGCCGCTGACAGATATCATCGTGCAAATCGTTACTGAACCGCTTGCGTTCAATTTCTGTTATGCGCAGAACTTCTGCTTCTACCTGCATTCTGCTGTTGTTTGCTTCTACAAGTTCCTTAGTACGTTTTTCTACTTCGCGCTCCAGATATTCAGAACGACGGCTTAATTCCTGCGAAACAATAATTCTGTTTAAGGTTTGCGCAATGTTTATAGAAATTGATGAAAGATACGGAAGAACATCGACAAGAGAATCATAAAGAACACAGCCTATAAAATCAGTACCAAGATACAGGAATTTTAAAACGAGTGATTTAGGATGATTTTCGTCATAATTAAGATACTTGTTATAAAACTCACCAAGAGAACTTGCCCTGTTACCGTCAAACTCATAGAAAAATCTGCCGTTGCGCCTTACATACACAGGCTGAATTGGAGATTCAAAGGTTTTTAAACCGTCAGAAGAATGTTCTATAAAGTTTAAAATACAGAAGTTTTCAACTCCAAGCTGTTCCATATGCGAATTAACTATCTGCTTAAGCCCGCTTTCATTTTCACCATAGTTTAATTCCTGTCCTATATGGCCAACCATTCGCAAAAGCTGCTCTGAACGGATGTAATTTGCCTGCATCTGTTCTACAAAGCTTTTAGAATCCTGCAAATTACCATCTCCATAACCGTGATTACAGCCACAGGATTCTCGGATAAGCAGCTTTGAATTAAGATAGATTTCTTCATCAACTTTTTTACCGTTAAGCAGATTCAGAATTGTATTTACGGCTTCAAATCCAATTTCTTCAAGAGGCTGCCTGATTGTAGTAAGAGACGGGATTTCAAAACGACAGCGCGGAATATCATCAAAACCAGTAACGGCACATTGTTTAATTGCAGGATTGTCCCTGTTCATTTTAAAGAACTTGTAAACTCCGATTGCCATATTATCATTTGCACAAAATATTACATCGGGTGACTTACCGGGATTCTGTTCATAGTACATATTCATTACCATGATGGCACCGCGTTCCGTAAACCATCCGCGCATAACCTTATAATTTAGCTCCGGAAGCTTCTGTTTATACTCATTCATTGCCTGAATGAACTTTTCCTCGCGGATTATTGCATCGTGATGATTGGGAGTACCACTTATGAACAGGAAGCTTCTGTAATTATGAACCTTGATAAGATGATCTACCATTTCCTGTATTGATTTTTCTGTATCTACAAGGAGGGATGGAATGCCTTCTATTTTTTGTCCGATTGAAACAACAGGCAGATTTCCCCAGATTCTGCGTATATCTTCTGCTTTTGTAATTTTATTATTATCTTCAACAACAGACGTAAGAAGAATAATGCCGTCAAGATTAAAAAAGTTCTTTTTTGGAAAGCTTGCAGTAAAAGAATCTTTAGCAAAGCCGCTGTTTTCCTGCTGAAGACAAATCAAATCTATTCCCAACTCGGAAACTCTTTCTTTTATTCCCTTGTAAATGGATGTCTGATATTCCTCATCAAGAATATTTAAAAGTAATCCTATACGCATATTTTTATTATACTATTAATTTAATTTTTGTGATATTATATTAGATATGGAATATTCAGTTATTATTATAGATGATCACCCTTTGTTTAGTCGCGGACTTTCTCAATTAATTGAAACACAGAAATCTTACAAAGTTGTAGGCATGGCTAAAAACAGAATAGAAGCCATTGAAATGCTGAATGCAATCAAACCTAAGCTTGCCATTGTTGATTTGAACCTTGGACAGGAAGACGGGCTTGAACTTATAAAAGACATTCTTGTAACTCAGCCGAGCACAAAGGTTCTTGTTCTTTCCATGCATGATGAACGTTTTTATGCAGAACGAGCTTTGAAAGCTGGAGCCAGAGGCTACATTATGAAGGAAGAAGCCGAAGCTCAGGTTATAAATGCTATTCAGACTGTTATGAACGGCGAGATTTATTTAAGCGAAAACGAAAGAAAGAGGATTAAGGAGCTTTCCAAAAATGATAAAGATGGAAGCAGCGGAGAACCTTTTGATTTGATTTCCCTTCTTTCCGACAGACAGCTGCAGATTTTTACATTGATTGGTAAAGGTTTGGGAACTGTAGAAATTGCGAACAAACTGAATCTCAGCATTAAGACGATTGATACACATAAAGAGAATATAAAGCTTAAGCTGCACTGCGGGTCTTCTGCGGAGCTGAGGCAGATGGCGATAGAATGGACTGCGAAGGCCTTTGCTGGATGATTGCTGTGAACTAATTCCGCCTTCGCACGCAGTTTTGCGGAGCAAAACTGCGCACTGTTACAGTGCATAAAGGTCCTTGCGGTGTGATAAAATAATTAGTTGCGGCCGAAAAGAGTGGAGATGAAAGCTAGGTGAGAGGCGGAGGCTTTCTTTAGGTCGGACTTGTTCATACGCCAGGACCAGTTGGCGCCGGTGGTGGAAGGAGTGTTCATTCGGCCTTCGTTGCCTGTTCCAAGCAAATCCTGCATAGGAATTACCGCATAAACCGCACTGGAAGCAATTACACAACTAATCATTTCGCGGCGTAACGTACCGTTCTGTACAAGCTTTTTGGCCTGTGCCAGAGACAATTCTTTTCTTTCTACATACTGAGCAACTGTTACAAGCAGTTCATCATCACAATTTTCAAGCCAGCCCTGCAGGGTATCATTATCATGAGTTCCTGTGTAGGCAACACATTCATTTGTTGTGAACATGTGAGGCATAAAATAATTTGTCATGCCGTTATTTTTTATTTCATCATTACTGAATGCAAACTGCAGGACCTTCATTCCAGGGAAACCGCAATCATCACGAAGCTTACTAACCTCTTCTGTTATAACACCCAAATCTTCAGCAATAACAGGAATGTCCCCAAGTGATTTTTTTATTGCCTTGAACAAATCAATTCCAGGGCCTTTTATCCATTTACCGTTTATAGCAGTTTTTTCACCATAAGGAACAGACCAATATGCTTCAAAACCACGGAAATGGTCTATTCTGAGTACATCTGTAAGTTCAAGAACACGTTTAATGCGCTGAATCCACCATTTATAACCGGTACTTTTCATTGCACCCCAGTCATAAAGAGGATTTCCCCACAATTGTCCGTCGGCACAGAAATAATCAGGCGGAACACCTGCAACGCAGAGAGGTTTTCCTGAATCATCAAGCTGGAAAAGCTTCTGGTTAGCCCAAACATCGGCACTATCCGGAGCTACGAAGATTGGAATATCACCGATAAGCTTTATTTTTTCATCAGCAGCGTAAGACTTAAGCTCATTCCACTGCCAGTCAAAGAAAAACTGAATTATTTTAATAGCTTCAATTTCTGCTTTATGTTCATTTTGCCAGTCTTTTAATGCCTGCTCTTCGTGGCAGCCAAGTTCCTTTGGCCAGTAAACATTCCACATAGAAGACGGAGCCTGCTCTTCGGCAGCTTTTTTATCGTAAACCTGCTTAATGCTCATAAAAAGCGAATAATCATTAAGCCAGCCAGCTTTTGCCTTACAGAAAGCTTTATAGGCGGCTTTATCTTCTGGGCTGGCATTTTCTGCAAAATATTCTGCACATTTTTTCAGCACAGGCATTTTCCACCAGACAACCGAGCCAAAATCAACGTTACCGGTATTTTTTATATAGTCAGGAGGAAGAATATCCTTGCGGTTAGCCCACCCCTTTTGAACCAGCAAATCTAAATCAATTATAAGGGGATTTCCAGCAAAGGTTGAAAAAGAGGCATAGGGAGAGTCACCGTAACCTGTAGGACCAAGCGGTAAAACCTGCCACAAAGACTGACCCGCCTGAGCAAGCCAGTCAACAAAATCATAAGCATATTTTCCAAGTGTTCCGATTCCGGGAGTTCCTGGCAAGGATGTAGGATGAAGCAGAACACCACTTCTTCTTGTAAATTTCATATTCTCTGTTCTACCACATATTGGCGATTTTTACTATAAATTCACGTTATATTTCCATTTTTTTTACAATCCACGATTATTTAATGTATAATAAAATATGGTGATATTTTTCATAACTTTCCAGCCTGAAATCTGTCACATCATAGCCGACCACTTAAAAGACCACAGTTGCTGGGTTTTCGATGGGTTTGATAACGCAATCGGTGTAATGCAAAATCTTATAAACCTTCCTGATTTACTCGTACTTGATTATACAATGCACAATCATGAGATTTTTGATATTAACGAGTTTATGGACCTTGTAAAAAGGCGTATTCCAAAGATTTATTATAATGACCCCTGTATAGTTGCAGGCACACGCGCCGTTCACTGGAAGTTTTTGATTGAAAACGGGCATGGTTTTAAAAGAGACATTGATCCTGATATTTACATGGATGTATTTAAAAGAATTGAAGAAGTTATTG
>JAEETM010000022.1 GCA_016290335.1 Treponema sp.
CCTGATTTGCAATAAACTCAGTGCGCTGTTCACTTACCTTAAGCTGAGGAAGATTGAAAACAAGGGCAAGAAGCTCTGTCATTGGAATATAAGTATTATATGCAAGCTTAGATCTTGAATTATGTTCACGCTGATAACGTGTGTTTGCTATTTCAATATATTTTGTCATTACATCCTGTGCAGCCTGCTGGTGTTCAAGATTAAGAGTTGTGTTTACGGTAAAACCGCTTGTGTAAATATCATCAGAACCATAAATCATACTGCCAAGTTCTCGGCGCACATATTCTGAAAACCAAGGTGCTTTATCATCACGAAGCATATAGGCCGAAGTAGAAGTTCTTGTATAATCAAAGTTGGACCAGTAATCTTCAAAAGAGGTGTCTGATTCTTCCTGAGTGATGTAGCCGGCTGCTACCATAGATTTAAGTACATCCTTCTGGCGGTCCATTGCCCGGTTAGGATGGTCGAAAGGATTATACAAAGCCGGATTAGAAAGCTGGATTACAAGAATTGCAGCTTCTGCCGGTGTAATGTTTGTTGCATCGTGTCCAAAATAATATTTTGAAGCGGCATTTACACCGTAAGTTCCACCGCCAAAATATATTTTGTTAAGATAAAGTTCAAGAATCTCATTCTTAGAATAACGGCGCTCCATTTGAATTGCCCACCAAAGTTCTATTAACTTTCGCTTGTAGGTCATGTCTGTTCGGTCGCAGTAAAGGGTACCGGCAATCTGCTGGGTTAGGGTAGAACCGCCTCCAAGGGATTTTCCCATAAGCTTTCCGATTACAGCACGTAATACGGCTTTTACACTAAAACCCTTGTGAGAAAAGAAAATCCTGTCTTCACGGGTAATAAGTGCGTCAATCAAATGCTGTGGAAGCTTTTTGTAGGAAATAATTTCGCGTTTTTCATCTGAAGCAAATTCTGTTATAAGCTCACCGTTTATATCTAAAAGCTTTGTAGGTAAGGCTGTGTTAAATTCTGTAATAAATTCTGAATTCTTAATATTTTTAGTTTCTGAAAGACACCAGCCCAGTCCGGCACCTAAAAGGATTGAGAAAACAATAAGAAGTACGAATAGAAAAAAGGCTGATTTTTTGATTTTAATCATAACAATATTATAGTAAAAAATACGATATAATTCAATTGGACTGTTAAGGCAAAAAAAAAGGCACGGATTTAGATCCGTGCCATGCCCATCAGGCAATCGGGAACATGGGTGGGAGGGGAAAATGTCCCCGATACTATTAATATCGACCTGTATACCCGAAATCTTTAGCTTGAAAAAAAGATTTTTTTAAGATTTTATTTCCGTCAATAAGCCTTATTCTTCGGAAATCTGTAAGTCTACGGCGAGATTTGCCTTGTAAGTTTTACCTTTAATTGCAGAAATTGACCTGATTATTTCGTAATCTCCAATGATGAACGTTACTTTATGTTCGCCTTCGGAGATGATTATTTCTTTTCCTGTTTCAGCAAAATCTTCTCCATCAAGCTGAATCTTTGTACCTTCCGGTGCTGTAATGATAAGGGTAGGCTCAATGCTTTTAAGCTGGATTGAGAGGTCTGATTTTTTAGCCTGTTCAATGCGTACTGTTCTTACTTCAGTTCTGTAGCTTTCTGAAATAACAGAAACAGTGTGAATGCCTGTATTCAAAAGAATGCTGTCAAAAGCATCCTGAACCGGATTATCGTCAATGAAAACAGTATAGAATGGTTCTGTTTCTGAATCATTTTCGGATTCTTCACTTTCAGAAGCCTGTTCCTGTGCCTGCAGCTCTTCTTTTTTATCATGCAGCTGAAGTTCTGCTTCCTGAATATCAAGATTTAATATACCTTTATCTGAAAGGACAGGCTTAATATGCATTTTTATTTTTGAATCAAGAACGGAATCCGGCACACCTTTCATAACCTGCTGCAGCCTCAGGAAAATATAATTACCCGAAATGTCAGGCCTTTTGTCCAGACGTGTTGTATACTGATTTGTCTTAAATTGCTTTGTATCTGTTATAGGAATCTGTAAATACCACGAAAGCTTACCCGGAAGTACTTCAAAAAAGATTTTATTGCCGGAAAAGTCTATCTGTGCTGTAGCCGGAGAAGGATTAACTGAATCATAAACTATACAGGCACAGCAGTCCCGCCATAAAGCCGTTTCTTCCGGAATAGACATTTTAATTTCAATGCCTTCAATAAAAGTTCTTGATTCAGGCAGGAAGATTGCAAGAGCATCATTTAATTCAAGGGCAGCTTCTGCTTCGGAATTAACATCTTCTGAAATATTAACAGTATGCAGTCTGGCAACCCTGAATTGTTCTGCAAAAACAGGAATCGCCATCATAGCGAATAAAGAGAAAACTGAAACTGTATATTTCCTTAAACTAAACATCATTTTAATCTGAGTGATGACGAAGGATTCTGCGCAATTCCATCCTTGCGTATCTCAAAATGAAGATGTGGGCCGGTTGCCATACCGGTGCTTCCAACGTATCCTATTATATCACCTTTTTTTACAGAATCATAGTTTGAAATTGCAATTTTTGAAAGATGTGCATAAATACTTGTCATTGCACCATCATCATGCGAAAGAATAATGTAATTTCCAAAAGTTGGGTCATTCTGGTAGCAGATTGCATCAAAACCATCTTTTATGGCATAAACAGGAGTGCCTTCTGCGGCTGCAAGGTCTATGCCGTTATGATTCTTCCATTCACCAGAAACAGGATTTTTGCGCTTTCCGAACTCAGAAGAAATCCAATAGGAATCTTTGTTGATTGGAAGCCGAAGCTCTGAATCAAGAAAGTAAGCCCTTTCTGTAGGCGTGAATCTTCCGTTTATAAGGAAAATGAACTCATCCTTTTCGGTGTTGTAGTAAATGTATTTGCCGGGATTTTCAGAATTAAAATACCTTTCCTGGAGTAATATTTCAAGGGAATTAATACCCTGTTTTTTGCGGATAAAAAGTCCTGGTGCAGTTGGCAGAAGGAGCGTTTTTCCATAGAGGGATACTGTTGAACTTTCAAGGCAGTTAAGCGTTGCAATTGTATCGTAAGGAATGTTGCAGCGGGAAGCCAGTGCTATAAGCGTCATTTTCGGATCCACAACATTGTATTTAAATACAATAAGGTCTGGAGTACGTCCGGCTGCAATGTTCTTGTAATTATCTTCGACAATATAGGAATACTCTTTGTAAAGCAAATCTGAAGATTTCATTTCTGTAATTTCAGGAATTGTTTTCTGTGTATTCTGGGCATAGAGCAGGGGAGCAATTAATAAAAATGACAGGAAAAGGATTCTTGTCTTTTTATTCATGGCGTATCCTGTTTAGAATAAAATTGAAAAGTGCAAGAATTGATATTGTAAGAACTAAGATTAAAAGTGCAAAAAGTTTTTTTTCATTCAGTACAAGCTTTATTGAAAATACAGCGCCTGCAACCGAAATAAGAAGATTACCAAAAAACTTTATTACGGAAGAAATGCTGCTCTTTTTTATTTTGCTGATTATAAGAAAAAGTGCGGCAATTCCAAGAAGTGTAAGGATAGTTATTGTGTAAACCTTTGGGAAGGAAATTGAAAACTTCCATAAAGGCCAGACAAGAATGACTGATGCAGAAATACAAAGAACAATAAGCAGTAAAAACCGCATTAAAGAGAAAAACTTATTATTTGTCAACAGACTTTGTTTGTCTTTCATTTTTTCTTTGCGAAGTAAAAGGCTGCATTCTGTCGGAATATCAGAAAAAATTAGTCCTCTTCAACAATAGCTTCTGCAGGACATTCAGCTGCACATGTACCACAGCTGATACATTTTTCTGCATCAATAACGCGAGTTCCATTCTGTTCAGAGATAGCTTCTACAGGACAATCTGGCTCACAGGCACCACAATTTACACACTGGTCGGTAATTTTATACATTTATTTGCTCCTATAAAATATATTCATTACATAATACATTATGCATTGGTTTTTCGCAACTATAATAACTGGTCAAAATACCCTAATCGGAACATAGAATAAATAAAAAAATTGAAAAATCAAAAATAGTAAAGTATACTTTGATTATGACTAAGAAAGAAATTGCATCGTATATCGATCAGACAGTATTGGCTCCTGATGCAGGAGTAAAAGAAATTACACAGGTTTGTAATGAAGCTATACAATATGGTTTTGCTTCTGTATGCATTAATCCGGTTTATGTTCCTTATGCAGCAACTGCTCTGGAAAAGACTGATGTAAAGGTCTGTACAGTAATCGGATTTCCTCTTGGCGCAAGCACCTCTAAGGTAAAAGCAGAGGAAGCAAAAAATGCCATTCTGAATGGTGCCGATGAAATTGATATGGTAATCAATATTGGTGCTGCAAAGGACGGTCGTTTTTCTATTGTTGGCAGTGATATTGCAACTGTAGTTAAAGCTGTAAAAAGCGCCGGCAGAAAAGTTCGCCGAAAGGTGATTGTAAAGGTAATTATAGAAACCTGCCTGCTTGACGACAGTACAATAAAAATGTGCTGTATGTGTGCAAAGAAAGCTGGAGCAGATTTTGTAAAAACTTCTACGGGCTTTGCAACACCAAAGAGTCTGGATGGTCAGCTTTTACCAAATGGTGCAAGCGTTCATCATGTACAGCTTATGAGGGAAACTGTAGGTCCTGATATGGGTGTAAAGGCTTCAGGTGGAATACGTTCGGCAAAAATGGCAGCCGCAATGATTGAAGCCGGTGCAAACAGAATAGGCACTTCGAGCGGTGTAAATATAATTGAAAATTGGGAATAGCGAAAGTTTCTGCGGATTGGTTACCGTTGACGAAATCTACTTTCGCTTGCAGTTTTGCATAGCAAAACTGCAGACATTTGATCAAAAAAAAGCTGCCTGAGAAATCAGACAGCTTTTTTTTATTTATGCGTTACCAGCCAGGCTTTTGCTGGCATTTGCCATTAGATTTTTGCCTTTTTGATGCTCTTGATTACGTATGAATATTCGTGGCCGTCTACAACGTATGTTGCAGTTTCGCCAACCTTCTTATCCATAATTGCATTTCCAAATGGAGACATGTAAGAAATAACATTGTTTGCAATGTCAGACTCCCATGGACCAAGGATAGTGTATTTTTCATCTCTATCCATTTCATTGTTATGCAAGGTAACTTCTGTTGCAAAAGAAACAACGCTTGTTGTAATAGTTGTTGGATCGAATAAAGTAGCCCGGTTGAGCTCTTCCTGGAGTCTTGCAAGTGTAAGGTTGAGCATGTGCTGCTTGTCTCTTGCAGACTTGTATTCGGCATTTTCTTTAAGGTCACCCTTTTCTCGTGCTTCAGATATTTCCTTAGCATTTGCAGGAAGGTCAATATTCTGGATTCTATCAATTTCTCCTTTTTTCTCTTCAAGCTTCCTGGCAGTAACAAGCATACCCTTAGGCTGAGTTGTTTTCTCTTCAGCAACACGGAACTTGTAGTCCGGATATTTTTCAAGAATCTTGTTTCGCATCTGAGCTTTGTATATAGGATCCATATCGGCAATATCATCAATAAGGGTGTAAATTTTCTTTACAGTAGCTTCATCTTTGCTGAACATATATTTGAAGATTGTTTCGTCCTTGAAAAGAAGAAGGGTAGCATTCTTATTGATTTTCTTATTCTCAGTTGTATTAACATGGTTATTGATTTCACGGAAAGTAAGCTCAATAATATTAATCAGAGTAATAATCTGTTTTTCGTAATTTACGCCAGCATCCTTATACCAGTCTTTATCCTGGCACTCTTTGAAGAAGAACATTACAGTTTCGCGGTAATCCTTGAAGTTCTCAAAACTTGTTCTTACAAGCTTCTGAACATCTGCAGTGTGTCCTGCTTCTACAAGAATATTAAGAAGTGAACCGTCAAGAACTACAGGGAACAGCTTGATGTACTGAACATTCCAGTCTGCAAGCATCTTAATGCTTTCAAGGAAGTCCTTTTTAAGAGTTGTATTCTTGCTGTCCTTAAGAAGAAGATATGTTTCTTTAGGATTTTCAAGTCTGTTATAAAGTTCAGAGAATGTTTCTTTGATAGGGAAAGCAAACTGTCTGTCTATTCTGCTTACAGCCTTAACAACAAGGTAAGATGCAATAACAAACTCGTTTACCTTTGAAATGTTCTTTAAGTAACCTGTGAAGTATGAATACATTTCTGCAAAAAGCTCGCTTGATTTGTCTGTAAGGTCGCTGTTTACATATTTCATAAGAATATCAATTCTTGCAAAGAATTGTTTCTGTGCCTTAAACTCGTTTGAAAGCTTTTCTTCAGGTGTAATTTCATGGTCGCGTACTGTGTAAAGGTTGATGTCGCTTGGATTTACACCAAAAATAGCGTTTGATTCAAGCTCTTTTTTTGCAGCTGTATTCCATGAAGTCCATTCCCCTGCAGAAAGAATTGAAGGAACAAGCTCAGATTTGATTCTCTTAAAGTCGCAGTTGTTGTCAAAGCTCTTTATAATTGTCTTGAGAGCCCAAATCTTATCTTCCTTAACGCGTTTTGCAAGGATTTCCTTTTTCTTTGTAGCTTTAAGAACCCATATATGGTCTTTAGAAAGAGGTTTGAGTGCAGTAACAGCCATCTTAAGTGAAATATTGTGGATACCGCCTGTTCGTCCAAAGTTAATTTCAAGCATATCTTTTTCAAGCTTAAGGATTTTACCAACACCCCAGTTTCTGTGGAATACAAAACTACCCTTGTCAAAAGCAATATGCTTTTCAAAGTCGTTGATTGCTTCAAAAACATTTCGGTAGTTCTGGGTAAGGTTTGAAGATCTTATATATTCTTCAAGCTGACTGTGATTCTTATATTTACCACGGTAGCAGTCTGTAATTTCTTTTCTTGCCCATGTATCTTTTGGTTCAATTTCAAGATTCTGCTTAAGGATTTCAATAGCGATATCCCAGTTTTTCTTGTCTTTATAATAGTTGTAGAGCTCCTGCATTAAGGTTGTAGTCTTGATTTCGCCGAAAGTCTTTGCAATCTTTCTGCGTACAAGCTGGAAGAAGTCAATTTCGTCTGGAATGATTGAAACAAGCTTAGACCAGATATCCTTACATGAAGTATAGTTACCAATGTTGATAT
Organism: Treponema sp.; assembly: GCA_016290335.1. The sequence goes on from JAEETM010000022.1 coordinate 7,096, forward strand.
ATCGGAGAACGGCTTTCTTGTAATAATCAATAGTATTTTCAACGTCACCTTCGCTTTCGTAGTGTTCGGCAAGAACTTTTGCAAGGTCAGCTTCTTCAAAATCAATCTTTACGATTTTTGTATAAAGATCCCATACCTTATTATTATTTTCTGCAGCATAGCTTCCTGCAAGAGTTTTAAGAGCAAACTTATTGTTTGGATCTTCTTCAAGAATGCTTTCACAAAGATAAGTAACAATTGCTTCCTTGTGGTTTTTCTGGAAAATATCAACAAGAGCCTCAAGCGAAGAGTTGTCAATTGTTCCTTTCTGAATAGCGAGCATACCTGAAAGATAAAGCGCAATAATACTGTCTTTTGTGTGTGACAAATGAGCTTCGCAAACTTCAAGAACTTCATCTACGCAGTTTTCATTGCGAGCCTGTTCTACGATTACCGCAAGTTCCTTAAGATTGTTTTGTGTGTAATTGCTGATAGTTGCTCTTGTCCATGTTTCTTCTTTCAGCATATCCTGAACTGAAATAATTAAAGTTTCTGCCATATTTAACACTCCTGTTGGTATAAACTTTTGTCAGGATCGTGGATTATTGTACAAATGAATTGTAAACAGATGAATCCAAAATCTTTATTTTAAGTAATATCTCATTGATCTTATTAACGCTTTCTTTTCGTAATACATAATGGTCAATGAGCCAAAAATATTTATTTAACATTTGTGGAACCAAAACCTCTGAATTACAGGCAGGGTCTTTGTATTCACTTTCCAATTCATAAATATCTCTATTTATTCTTGTAGCTTCCTGCGGTGTAAGCTCTCTTTTTATGTTAAAAATACCGTATAAAGTACCAAAAATTGGAATCCAGTAATTTATTAACTTTCCCGTATAGCCTTTTTCCATTGTCTTATCGATAAGGCATCTGATTAATTGTGAATCAAGGAAAACCGTATCAATTTTTTCAGGATCAATAAAAAAAGCTTCCCTGAAAAGTACTTTGCCATATCTGTCTTCTCCGCAAAGAGAAAAACAGTCTGCAAGCTGTGCAAGCACCGAAGCCTGATTTGGATAAATACTGTTTGCTTCCGAAAGACATTCTCTTGCATTCTCAAAATCGCCAAGCTTTTTGTAGCAGATTCCCATATTCTGAAGGATTACTGCACGGTGCATAGGGTCTTTTTCATCCATAAGCTTAGAGTAAAGCTTTAAGGAAGAGGAGAAAAATCCCTTGTGAATAGCTTCTAGGGCTGGTTCATAAGTATATTTTTCTCTGGGAAGAAAAGTTGTCTGGAAGGATTTCCATTCCTCTAGAAGATGGTCGCCCTGGTCTGATAAAGTATCTCCATCATGTCTTCTTAAGGAATCAACCCAAAAACAACAGTACCGGTTTGTATAGCTTAATTCCTTGCAGTCAAGGTCGTGCACAAAAAGAGAACTTGTAACTTCCTGTGCCTGGGCCCATTGACCATGTTCCAGGTATTTTAAAGCTTCCTTTAATCCGGTTTCTGTTTGAATCTCCATAGCGCTTATTTTAATAATATAAGAGATTAAAAATAAAATCAACAAAGATTATGAAAAAATAGGAAAAAAGGGATAAACTTTATATACCTAATGTTTTAATCTGTCAAGCAAAAAATGAAAAAAAATATACGAAAAAAAATCAGATTGTAAATATATGAAATCTTTGTTAAAATATTAACCAAATGAAAACTTCTTTTTTAGCAAAAACACCAATTTTAGCACCATCATTGCTTTCTGCTGATTTATCAGAACTTAAGGAAGCAATCTCAAAAATAGAAAAAAATAAGGGTTCTGCCGTTCATATTGATGTTATGGACGGTCAGTTTGTACCGGAAATTACATATGGTCAGCCTGTAGTAAGGTCAATCAGAAAACTTACAAAACTTCCTTTTGATGTACACCTTATGGTTCAAAATCCGGAAAAGCAGATAGATTCTTTTGCACAGGCTGGAGCAGACTGGATTACATTCCACTACGAAGGTACACCTCATTCACACAGACTTATTCAGCATATTCATGAACTTGGAAAAAAGGCCGGAGTTGCAATTTGTCCGGGAACTCCTGTATCTGTATTGTCGGAAATACTGAAAACTGCCGATATTATATTAGTGATGACCGTTAATCCCGGTTGGGGTGGTCAGAAAATTATTCCTGCTTGTGTTGATAAAATTGCTGAGCTTAAAAGAATCAGGGAAGAAAACGATTACGGCTATCTTATTTCTACAGATGGCGGAATCAATCACGAAACAATTCAGTCTGTAATTGATGCAGGTGTAGATATTATTGTTTCCGGTTCTTCTTTTTTTAGCGGCGAACTTAAGTGGAATAATTAGAAAGTTTTAGGACGGCAAATGATGAAGAAGGGAATTGCTTTTTTATTATTCTGTATGATATTCATTTCTGCGGGGCTTTATGCAAGCGAATCTGCGTCTGCCGCTTATCTTGAAGGTTGTAAAGCTTTTTCTCGTGGAGAATGGAACTCAGCAGTATTCCTTTTGAAAAAAGCGGCTTCGTATCCGGAAAACAATAATCCAGATACATTCTATATGCTTATAGCCGCAGAGATTTATGCAGAAGATTACAGAACTGCACTTGGTGATTGTGATGATTTTATGAAGGTTTTTCCAGATTCCATTTATACACCGCGTATTCAGTATATGAAAGGAAAGGTTCTTTATTCGCTTGGTGATTATGAAAAATCAATTTTAGTTTTAAGCGATTTCTGCCACCGTAACGAAGAAGATGAGCTTTATCCGCTTGCTTTGTTTTATATAGCTGAATGTCTTTTTACAGATTATAAATATGAGGAAGCAGAAGCTATTTATGAAAGAATAGTTGTAAACTATCCTTCATGCGAAAAAGTTGCTGCTGCTCAGTACAGAATTGAAAATATAGCCCAGCGTTCAAGGGAAGAAAAGCTTCTTTATCTTTTAAAACAGACTGGTGAAGAATATCTTGCAGCAAAAGAAGATTATGAAAAACAGCTTCGTCTGTATAATTCAGAAGCTATAAATACTACCCGCGAAAGACTTATAGATGCCCAGCAGAAAAATAAAGACCTTGAAGAGCAGATTGCGGGGCTTGAAGCACAGATTAAGGCCCTTAAGGATGAACAGGAGCTTCAGTCTCAACAGCAGTTAGAATCACAGAAAGAAATTGAAGAAGCAGACTCTGAAAATGGTGAAACAATTCGTATTCTTAAAGCAAAAGCCTTTTTAATTCAGAGGATTTTGGATAAACAGCAGGAAGAAGCTGCTAATGACCAGAGTAAGTAGAGAGGTGATTATGAAAAAAAGCAGATTTATAGTATTTTGTACAATTTTCGCATTTGTTTTTTGCCTGACATCTCCTGCGTATTCCGCTTCTAAAAAGAAAAAGGCACAGAAAGAAACTGATACCGAAGCTGTAGAACCTAAAACCGAAGAAACTGCTGAAGTTAAAGCAGAAGATAAAAACGAATCAGAAGTAGTGGAGAAAGTAGAGCCGGAAGCTGAAGATAAAACTGCAGCGGAAACTGAAAATAAGGTTGAATCTAAGACAGAAGATAAAGCTGAGCCGGAAAAGAAAAAAACAAAGAAAAAGTCTGCAAAACAGATTCAGCGCGAAAAGAATAATTTTTCAGGCTGGGTTGAGCCACGTGGTCGTTCTATAGAAGAAGTATACGGTTCCATAAAATTACGGATTAGAAATCGAATTGGAAGTTTTAATGTTTCTATGTTCGATGAAGAATCTAAAAAAACTGTATCTGCACTTTCAACCTCAGATGAATATACAACTTCCGGTTTTTATCTTAAGGTTGGAAAGAAAATAGTTGAGTTAAACTCTGATTCTGGTGTAAGAAAATCTGCATGGAAAACAGATACTGGTGCTGCAATTGGCTATAGAATTGAAAACTTAGCAGATGTAATAGTTTATTTTGATGCTTTTGCTTCAAGTGAAGATTATGATATGGACTCTTTAAAAGTAACTGTAAAAGTTACGAATATGAGTAAAAAGAAAGAATACTATGCTGTAAAGCTTCTTCTTGATACTATTCTTGGCGAAACAGACAGACATCATTTTTATGACAGCAACAATAATCCTGTGAAAAATGAAGTTGCCTTCAGAGAGTTTGATGAAAACAAATGGTTTGTTTCTAAAAACTCAAGTGGTTCACTTCAGGTTATTTTTGATGGTGGTGAATGTACAAAGCCGGAGCTTGTAGCACTTGCTAATTACTCAACTCTGGATACAAGAAACTGGGAACCGGATTTACTTACATATAGAGCATTTGATACAATCCTTTCTTATAATAACTCTGCGATTGGAATTACATGGCCGCGTCACAGACTTGGTGCAGATGAACAGTTTACAGAAGTATTCTATTTGTCTACTGCATTTGGTGAAAGAAAACCTTCCGGGGCTGCTTATGTTTTAGGAATTGAACCTGAACAGACTGCTCAGCCAGTTGAAGTTGTACAGGCTGAACCTAATCCACAGAAAGAAGAAAAAGTTGAACAGGAAAAGGAAAAAACTCCTGAAAATGTTGAAGAGAAAAAAGAAGAACCTGTAAGTACATTACCACCGTATGTTCCTTTTGATGTAAAAACTCTTACAAGACAGCAGCTTTCTCCAGAATATATTCAGGCTCTGTTGGAAAGAATAGAAGCACTCGAAGAATCAGATGAATCAATAGATAAAGAAGAACTTGTATTGTTAAATGCAGAGCTCGATACAATACTTGAAGCTTTGCGTTTGTAGGTCAGGTAATTTATGGCTCAGGATGTATTAAGCGTTGCATGGAAGTTCATGCGCAAAAGACAATTTGCCACCGCAATAAAGCTGCTCGAAGGTAGGGCAGAAACTTACGAGGATAATTTTGAATATTATCTTATTACGGGAATTGCATGTCTTTACGTAGGAGATTTTGGTGCAGCCGGTTCATACTTTCAAAGGGCTAGAAAAATAAAGATTACAGATACAAGACTTATACTTGGTCAGGCAGCAATTTATTTAAGGCGCGGTGATACAGACAGAGCTTTGCAATATTACCTTGAAGTTATAGAAAATGATGCCGCAAATAAAATCGCAGCTGATGCGATTGAGTTTATTCGTACACGTGGTGATTATGATACAATCTGCCGTTGGGTTGATACCGGTAGAATAAAGCAGTTTTATCCGCCGCTGGGTCCAAATCCTACAAAGATAACTGAAATTGTTCTGGGCGCTGTTGCTGTAGTGGCCTGTACTTCGTTGGTTTTATTCTTTGTTGCAAGAAGTCATAAGGATTATTCAAAAGGTGTGCGAAGAAATATTTCTGAGCTTTCCCTTACAGTTGATGAAAAAAACAATTCACAGGAAAAAGATTTATCGGGACAGACCTTCAGTTATATCCTCAGTGAAAAACAGATTACAGACAGTTATGATAATGCTTTAAAATATTTCCAGTCTCACAGGGATAATAAAGCGCAGATAGAAATAAACAGAATCCTTAATTCAAATGCAGCTTTATCAATAAAACAGAAAGCTGGAGTTCTCAGCGGCTACCTTGATGAACCAACGTTTGACACTCTGACTGATAATCCTTCTTACGATGATGTTCAGAATGAACCAGCTCTTTATCTTGATTGCTGGGTATCATGGGGTGGAAAAATAAGCAATGCAGTAACAAATCCGGACGGTACATATTCCTGTCAGCTGCTTGTTGGTTATGAATCCGGAGAAAATGTAGAAGGAATTGTTACGGTAAGGTTTAATTCTGTGCCGAATATTGCCGTTGACCAGCCTGTAAAGATTCTTGGAAAGATTTCTTCGGAAGATAAAAAGATTTACCTTAAGGGAAAATCAGTTTATCAGAATATAAAAGACGGAATGCTTTAGAGTGTATAATTTTGTATAAAAATATACGGAAATTGTAAAATTTCATTTTTTTTGAAAAAATTTGATTTTTTTTTCAAGAAAATGGTCTTTTTTTTAAAATTAAAGCCATATTATATGTAGGGAGGAAGGTGGCTGAAATGGCAAATACAAATCCAGCTCCGATGGACATGTCGGAGAAAATGAAGGCTCTGGAGGCAGCTCGTCTTCAGATTGAAAAACAGTTTGGTCAGGGTGCAATTATGCGTCTTGGCGATAAAGCAGATGTGGCCGGTATTGATGTTGTACCATCCGGTTCAATTCTGCTTGATGAAGCTTTGGGAATAGGCGGTTATCCCAGGGGACGTATTATTGAAATGTACGGTCCTGAAAGCTCTGGAAAAACTACACTTGCACTTCATGCAATAGCAGAAGCACAGAAGCTTGGAGGAGTTGCAGCATTCGTAGATGCAGAGCATGCATTGGATCCTGTTTATGCAAAAAATCTTGGTGTAAATATTGACCAGTTGTGGGTTTCTCAGCCGGATACAGGTGAGCAGGCTCTGGAGATTACAGAAAATCTTGTTCGCAGTGGTGCTGTGGATATTATTGTAGTTGACTCAGTTGCAGCTCTTACACCGGAAAAAGAAATTGAAGGTGAAATGGGTGATGCTGTAATGGGTATGCAGGCTAGACTTATGAGCCAGGCTTTGCGTAAGCTTACAGCAATTGTTGGAAAATCAAATTGTATTGTAATCTTTATCAACCAGATTCGTATGAAGATTGGTGTTATGTTCGGTAATCCTGAAACAACAACCGGTGGACAGGCCTTGAAGTTCTATTCATCTGTTCGTCTTGAAATCAGAAGGATTGAAACAATTGACGGTAAGGGTGATGAAGATGCAATCGGTAACAGAGTGCGCGTAAAGGTTGTAAAGAACAAGGTTGCGCCTCCATTCAGAAAGTGCGAACTTGATATTTACTTTGGCAAAGGTATTTCTGCTTCTGCGAGCCTGCTTGATTCTGCCGTTAAGCATGGAATCATCGACAAACGCGGTGCCTGGTACACAATGGGCGAAGAAAAAATAGGCCAGGGCAAGGAAAACGCCGTAAACTACATTGAACAGAATGCTGAGCTTGCAAAGAAAATTGAAGAAAAAATCCGTGCCGAAGTTTTCCCGGGCCAGGTATTAAAAGCTAAGGAAGAAACTCCTGAGAAATAAGAATGAAACGGGTTCTTTTGGGATTAGGCTCAAATAAAAGTTTTCAGAATAAACCGCCGCTTGAATTGTTAGGGTGCGCCTGTACTGAATTGAGTCGTATTCTGAAGGACCCGGTTTTTTCTTCCGTGTACAGAACAAAAGCAATGTACGTGGAAGATCAGGATGATTTTTACAATATGGCAGTTCTTGGATATGCAGATGATGTTCTAAGTCCATTTGAACTGCTGAGCTATATTCATGAAATTGAAGCTAAATACGGGCGTAACCGGGAAGAAGAAATCCGTTTTGGTCCCCGTTCCCTTGATATTGACATAGAACTTTTTGGTGATGATGTTATAAACACGCCGGATTTACAAATCCCACACATAAGAATAAAAGAACGTGCATTTGTTCTTATTCCAGCTCTTGAGATTCTTCCTGAATCTACCGATAAAAAAATAAGAGATGAATATGCTGAATGTCTGGAAAAATTACGTTCAGCAGGCAATTTTATTGATAATCAGGTAGAAAAAATGGAATACGAAACAAAAACATCTAACACCGCAGTATTAACAAAAGAAAAAGAACTGAAATACAAAGCAGGCCAGTTTGAAGGTCCTCTTGATTTATTGTGGCAATTAATCCGCGAAAGTAAAATCAATATTTATGATATTCCGATTGCCCAGATTACAGAACAGTATCTTGAATACCTTGATTATGTAGTGCAGACCGATCTTGCAAATCTTTCTGAGTTTTACAGCTGGGCAGCAAAGCTTATTTATATAAAGAGCCGTATGCTTTTACCTGTTGAGTTCAGTTATGAAGATGATGATGAAGAAGATCCGCGCCAGGAGCTTGTAGACAGGCTTATTGAATACCAGAAGTTTAAGAAGCTTTCATCACTTATGGACGACCAGGAAGATGATTCTGAATGGAACTTTGAGCGCAAAAAGATTCAGCGTGTTCTCCCTTTTGATGAAGCTGATGATATGTGGGAAGAAGTTGATACCTGGGATTTGCTCCAGCAGATGCAGTCAATGTTCAAATCGATGATGGGACAGTATTCAAATGAAACAATTTTGAACATGTTTGAAGAAATCTCTGTAAACGAAAAAATTACACTCATGAACGAGTTTCTTGATAACAAAAAAGAATGTATGTTTACAGATTTGCTTACAAGACCTGGCAATGCAATGGATGTAATCTGTGCTTTCATGGCAATTCTTGAAGCTGTTAAATTCCGTATGATAACCATCTTCCAAAATAAGCTGTTTGGTGATATAAAGATATGCGTAAGGGAAGATAGTGACGGCTATGTTCCCAGCGAGGACGAGCTGACAAGTAATTAGCTTAAATATGATTGTCGGGCTTGACCCGACATTTTTTTTAAAGGAATTAATAATGGATTTTAATAAAGAAACGGCTCTTGTAGAAACAGTTTTATTTCTTGAGAGTGAACCTTTAACTGTAAAAATGCTTTCTAACAGAGCACAGCTTTCGGAAGAAGTTGTTGAAAAATGTCTAGAAAAGCTTAACGAAAAATATTCTGCCGAAGACAGCGGTATTGAAATCTCTACAATCGCAGGCGGACTTTGTCTTACTCCAAAAAAAGAATACTGGGATGTCTTAAAAGAGTTGTACGGAATGAAAAGGGAAGGCCGGCTTTCTAAATCGGCAATGGAAACTCTTGCAATTATTGCATACAAGCAGCCGGTTACCAGGGCAGAAATTGAAGCAATCCGTGGAGTTGGCGTAGACAATATGGTTCGCCTTTTGATTGAGCGAAACCTTATAAAAGAAGTTGGAAAAAAGGATGCACCTGGAAGACCAACTTTGTTCGGAACTACAAAAGAGTTTTTAAAGCTTTTCAGATTAAACAGCATTGCAGATCTTCCTAAGCTTGATGAGGATGAAGAGGAACGCTTTGAACTCGCACGATAAAAATACAGCCGAACCAATAAGATTACAGGTTTTTCTTGCTCATTGTGGTGTTGCCAGCCGGCGTGCCTGCGAAAAAATCATTACAGACGGACGTGTCAGCGTTAATGGACAGATTGTAACGGAGCTTGGAACTAAGGTTTGCGGTAAAGATAAGGTTTGCGTTGATGGAAAACAGGTTTTTCTTGAAGAAAAAAAGCTTTATATCCTTTTGAATAAGCCCGCTGGTTTTGTCTGTTCATCTTCTGATGAAAAAGGCCGTGCAGTAGCTGCTGATTTACTGAAAGATAAATACAAGGAACGCCTTTATAATGTAGGCCGCCTTGATATGTATTCCAAAGGTATGATTCTTTTTACAAATGATGGTGATTTTGCCGCAAAACTCAGTCATCCTTCAAGCCAGATTGAAAAAGAATACATTGTAGAAACAAGCCAGAATATACCAGATGAGCTTCCTGCCAAACTTGAAAAAGGTGTTCGCGTAGAAGGTGTATTCTATAAAGCTCTTCATGTGGAAAAGCTTAAGGAACGTAAGCTTAAAATTGTTCTGATTGAAGGCAAAAACCGGGAAATCAGAAAAATGCTGGAAGGCCAGAATATAGGAACTCATTCTCTTGTTCGTGTACGAATTGGAAACGTAAACTTAGATGATTTACGGCCGGGAGACCATCGTGAGCTTACGGCAGGAGAAGTAAAAGGTCTTTTAGAATTGTGCGAAACAAGATAATTTAAGAAAAGAAGAATTGTTTCGCTAAACACAGGAGGAAATATGATAATCGCAATTGACGGACCAGCGGGAACAGGAAAAAGCACTATTGCTTCAATTCTTGCAGAAAAGCACAACCTTACATTTTTGAATAGCGGCGGTTTTTACAGAACCCTTACGCTTGCTGTGATTAAGGCTGGAATTGATTATAAAGATGAAAAAGCAACTCTTGAGTTCTGCAAAAAACAGAAGATTGAATATACAAAGGAAAGCCATTTTATCTTAAACGGCACCGATGTTACAGCTCACTTACACGATGATGAAGTAACGGCAAATGCTTCCCAGGTAAGTGCAATTGTTGAAATCCGCCACCTTGTAAACGACCTTATGCGCGAAATTACAAAATCACTTGATATTGTCTGCGAAGGTCGTGATATGACAACTGTTGTATTCCCGAATGCTGAAGTTAAGGTTTATCTGGATGCATCAGCAGAGGTTAGGGCTAAGCGACGCTTTGATCAGGGAGTCAGCAATATGACTCTGGAAGAGATAAAGGCTGCAATTGAAAAGCGCGATGAGATGGATAAAAATAAGAAGGAAGGTTCATTAAAAATTGCTCCAGATGCACTGTATATTGATACTTCTAACTTGACGATTGACAATGTTTGTGCGATAATAGAAAAACAAATTTCATAAATTAAAGGTTTTACAATGGACGAAATGGAAGTGGAAAAGGAAGTAGCTCAGAACTCCAAGAGCGATTTCCAGACACAATTAGAGGAATCTTTGAAGGAGTTTAATGCACCGCAGGCTGGTCAATTAGTTGAGGGAACTGTTGTTCAGGTAACAAATGATAATGTCTATGTGGATGTAGGAGACAAATCAGAGGGTTTAATCCCCGTAGAGGAGTTCGCAGGTGATCTGCCGAAGGAAGGGGATAAGGTTCAGGCATTGTTGATGGGACACAATTCAAATGGTCCTATTCTTTCTAAGAAAAAGGCTGATTCAAAGCGCTATCTTCGTGAGATTCAGCAGGCATGGAAAGATAAGACTCCTGTTGACGGTGTAATTGTTAAAGTTGTCAAGAGTGGTTACGAAGTTGACCTTGGTATTGACAAGATGGCTTTCCTGCCAATCAGTCAGGCTGATGCCGAAAAGGTTGAAAAACCAGAGTCATTACTTGGTGTAAGGTCAAAGTTCTATATAGAACATCTATATTCAGAAAATAAGCTTAATCCAGTAGTTAATCGCCGCAAGTTCCTTGAAGAAGAAATCAATAAAAAACGTGATGCTTTCTTTGAGACAATTGCAATTGGCGATACTGTAAAAGGTACTGTTAAGAGCTTCACAAGCTTTGGTGCTTTCATAGATTTGGGTGGTTTTGACGGACTTCTTCATATCAATGATATGAGCTGGGGTCATGTAGCCCGACCAAAGGATTTTGTAAAGAAAGGTCAGGAAATCGAACTTAAGGTTATCCGCCTTGATCCTGCAGAAAAGAGAATCAATCTTTCTCTCAAGCACTTCTCAGAAGATCCTTGGGTACATTTCGAAGAAAAATATCATGTAGGTGATGTAGTAAAAGGAACTGTTACAAAGCTTACAGAGTTCGGTGCATTTGTTGAACTTGAAAAAGGTATTGAAGGTCTTGTTCATATCAGCGAGTTCGCATGGACAAAGAAAGTAAACAAGCCTGGTGATATGGTTTCTCTTGGACAGGAAGTTGAAGCAATGATTCTCGGCTATGATATTCAGGCCGGAAGAGTTTCTCTTGGTTTCAAGCAGACAACAGAAAATCCATGGGATACTATTGCAGAAAGATATCCTGTAGGAAAAGAAGTAACAGGAAAAGTAGTTAAGATCACTAATCTTGGAGCTTTTGTTTCTCTTGAAGAAGGAATTGACGCTTTCCTGCATGCTGATGACATTTCATGGACAAAGAAGGTTAAGCATCCTGGCAGTGAACTTTCAATGGATCAGGAAATTAAGGCTGTAGTACTTGATTGTGATTCAGAAGCTCACAAAATAAAGATTGGTATGAAGCAGCTTACCGAAGATCCTTGGAAAGCATTCGCTGCTGAATATAAGGTTGGTTCAACACTCGAAGGTGAAATTACATCTATCACAGACTTTGGTGTATTTGTAAAAGCTCCAAATGGAATTGAAGGTCTTATCAATAAAGCTAATCTTAGTGATGACAAAGATGTTCCTTTTGAAGAAGCTGTTGCTAAATACAAGGTTGGCGATAAGCTTAATGTTTATGTTATTGATATAAATACAGAAAAGGAAAAGGTTGGATTCTCTGTTCGTGAGTTTAAGAAAAAGCAGCAGCGTGATGAGATTTCTCAGTATATGTCTGACTCAAACAACAGTGATGAAGATGCGTTCACTCTCGGTGATTTGTTGAAAACACAGAAGAATGACTAATTTGAAATAGATTTTTTTTCAGACAGGACGCATTGTATGTTTTAGAAATAAAACTGCAATGCGTTTTGTTTAGAAAGGGGAATTGCCTGTGGTAATTCTCAAAAGCAGGTGAGAATTGGTAGACTGCGGTTTAATAAGTGATATAAAAAAGATTTCAGGTTCAAAAATATTTACAGATGAATTAAAAAAAATTGCAGACTCTGTAAGTAAAAATAATGTATCTGTGCTTATTTCTGGCGAAAGGGGTGTAGGTAAAAAGCTTTTTGCAAAATACATACACTTTCTTGGCAGTAACCCTGAAAATAGTTTTTATTGCTATAATGGAAACTGGAACGAGCTTGTTTCACTCGTTTCTGATAATAATTTTCTTTCAGGACATATCACTGTTTTTTTTAATCGTATTGAAACACTTCCACTTGATTTACAGAATAAGCTTGTTTTTTTAGTTAAAGAAACAGGCTTTAATCATAAAAATATACGTTTTATTTTTTCAACCCAGGAATCATTGGATGAAAAAATTGAACAAAACTTGTTTTCAAAGGATTTATATTTTCTTATAAGTACAGTGCTTGTAAATATGATTCCTTTAAGACATAGAAAAGAAGATATTCTGGATATTGCAGAAGCTTTACTTAATGAATATAAGGACTTTTATACTTACGATTCACAAGGCTTTTCTGAAACTGCAAAAAGTGATATTATGAATTACTTTTGGGCAGGAAACCTTGCTGAGTTAAAAAATGCCGTTGAACGCGGAATAATTTGTGCATCTGGTCCTTTAATTCAGTCTAAAGATATGGCACTGCAGCTTGGCAATGATACTGGATTTGTTCAGGATGTAGTTCTTGAATATAATGATACGGCTGAGGACAAATCATTAAAGACAGCCCTTGATTCATTCAAAAAGGCGTATCTTATAAAGATTCTGGAAGAAAACAACTGGAATCAGACAAAGACTGCAAAAGTTCTTGGAATACAGCGAACCTATGTAATTCGTCTTATAAATGAATTGCAGATTCGTAAAAAATAGATTTTTATTGAAACTTTTTTAGAGGTAATTAATATGGCTATTGCTGAAAAAGACGAGAATGTAACAGTTAGTTCAAAACTGAATGCATTTATGGAGAAAAACCGAAAGTTTATAATCGGTCTTTTTGTTGGAATTATTGTTGCTATTGCAGCTTTCGTTGTTGTGGAAATTGTTCTTTCCAATGCAAAAACAAAAAATATTGCTGCTGTTGATGCTCTTTCTTTTGAGCTTACAGACGGCTCTGGTTCTCTTGAAGATTCAGAGCTTGCTGCACGCAGAGATGAAGTTCTTGAAAAATTGATTCCTTATACAAAGAAGGGTGGAGTTGCAGGTGTAAGAGCTAATATGCTTGCTGCCGAAATTGAATATCAGAAAAAGAATTATGAATCTGCAGTTGAATACTGGGAAAATGCCGCTGAAAAGGATGTAAAAGCTTATACAGCCTCACTTGCTTTATTCAATGCCGGAGTTTGCTATGAAGCATTAAACCAGCTTGAAGATGCAGAAGAAAACTACAAGCTTGCTGCTGATGATGAAGAGTTCCTTCTTAGAAGTCATGCACTTTTCAGTTATGGACGCGTACTCGAAGCAAATGGCAAATACAAGGAAGCTGCAGAAGCTTATCAGGAACTCAATGCGAAATATCCTGATGAAGGCTGGGCTAACCTTGCTAAAACAAGAATTATTGAATTAAAACTTGAAGGAAAAGCAGAATAATCTTTTCCCATAAAACAAAATTAAAAAATTATTGATAGTGAAATAATAATGAAAAAGACACACAACAATAAAAAATTGCATTTACGTGCCAGATTTTATCTAGTGTGTCTTTTGTTATTTAACACACTTTTTCTTTGTACCTGCGGACTTGATAAATATGAATATATAGAAGGTCCGGAATACCTTGTTCATAGACCATATGAAGACTCTTCTTACGAAAATAAATACTTTGAGTTCAAAACAAAGGCTAGTAACAATTCTAAGTTCAAAGGTACAGCAGTTTATTATAGAATATATAATTCCCTTTCAAAAATGAATACAGATGTTGGTAATATAACTACTTACATCTATTCAGAAGATAATAAAGCAAAAGCTGCAGATTTATTATTTGCCACGAATGAAAAGAATCAGGGGTTTAAGCCATTATTATATTGGGATCCAGTAACTAAAGAAGAGTATACAGAATCTATTTTAGTTAATATAAAAAAATATTTACCTAACGAAGCTCATAATATCAGAATCCGACTCTCTGATTATCAGTATAAAGAAGGTGATGAACTTTCTGTAGACGCGAATGCATATATGGCCTATATCATTTTTGATAATGCTGAAAAACAGTTAAAACGCCCAATCAGATACGTTGACAATCTTACTTTTAATTTTGGACGATTTTCTACAGAAACAAACAGCCGAATCCCAGATGCCGAAGATCTTGATGTTTGTTATAGTGAAACAACAAGTGAAGATGATGAAAACCGTTGGTATGTACCTATGTTTGCTATAGGTATAGCAACAGGCGAAGATTATTCTCCTTTTTACAGTGTTCCATTATATCTAGGTTATGTAATTATCCGGGATGATGAAATCGATAACTAATCTATAAAAAAAATCTGTTAAATAAAAAAGGTCTGTCTAATCTGACAGACCTGATAAGTGATGCTTGACGGGCTCGAACCGCCGACCTGCTGCTTAGAAGGCAGCTGCTCTATCCAGTTGAGCTAAAGCACCAATTAACGCTATATATTATAGAAGATTAGGCGGAAATAATCAATAGCGAACGCAGTATAAATTATTTTCCTAATCCAAGCATTTCTTTCATTGTGCGCCAGCCCAGCATTGCACATTTTACACGGGCCGGCATGTGGGAAACATCCTGCAGGCTGGCAGCTTCATCCAGCTGTTCAAGCTCCTCGTCAGTAACGCTTCCCTTAATCATCCTGTCAAAAATATCTGCAAGTGCAAGAGCTTCTTCTTTTGTTTTACCGATTACAACATCAGCCATCATATCTACGCTTGCCTGGCTTATTGCACATCCGCTGCCGGTAAAGCCTGCATCTACAATTTTACCATCATCTCCAAGTTTAAGCTGCAAGGTAATCTGGTCGCCACAGCTAGGATTTACCCCTTCAAGACAAAAAGAAGGCTTGTCGATATCTTTTTTATGAGTAGGGTTTATATTATGCTCATTTAAAATCTCACGGTAAAGTTCTTTAGTATCCATAAAGTCTCCTTAAGGGGCTTAGTCTTTGTATCCGCTCCACTCACGTAAATGAGATACCTTTTCAAGGAAAGTGTCAATCTCTTCTTCAGTATTATAAAAATATAAGCTTGCACGTGCACTTGCGTTTATACCCAAATACTGCTGCAAAGGCTGTGCACAATGGTGACCGGCCCTTATTGCAATATGTTCTTCGCTTAAAAGGGAAGCTATATCATGCGGATGAACTCCATCAACCGTAAAGGTAACAATACCTGCACGTTTTTCTCCATCTTCAGGACCAACAAGCTTTACGTGTGGAATCTTTTTTATTCCTTCAACAAGACGGCAGGTAAGCTCAATGTCATGCTTTTCAATCTTATCAAGCCCAACCATTTGGATATAACGGATTGCAGCTCCCATTCCAACAGCATCACCGGCACTTACGGTACCAGCTTCAAACTTATGCGGAACTTCAGCCCAGGTTGCACTGTCTCGGGTAACATATTCAATCATTTCGCCGCCGGTAAGGAAAGGAGGCATTTCTTCCAAAAGCTCCAGTCTGCCATACAAAGCACCAATTCCCATAGGGCCGCAGAACTTATGCGCACTTATTGCATAAAAATCAGCTCCAAGCTCCTGTACATCAACTTTTTTATGAGGTGCCGACTGAGCTCCGTCAACTATCATTACAGCACCAACTGCATGAGCCGCATCTGCAATTTTTTTAATTGGGTTTGTAACACCAAGAACATTGCTTACGTGTACGCAGGAAACAATTTTAGTTTTCGGACCGATTTTTGCCTTGATTTCATCATCAGAAATTAAGCCGGTTTGTTTGTCGCATTCCATAAAAACAAGCTTTGCACCTGTCTGTCTGCAAACCATCTGCCACGGTAAAATGTTTGAATGGTGTTCCATAATTGTAATGCAGATTTCATCACCGGCTTTTACATGCGAAAGTCCCCAGCTGTAAGCAACAAGATTAAGGCTCTCTGTAGTATTGCGTGTAAAAACAATTTCATTTGGATTGTCTGCATTTAAGAACTTTGCAACTGTTGTACGTGCATCTTCATAAGCGTTTGTAGCTCTTTCGCTCAGATTGTATAATCCGCGTAAAGGATTTGCGTTGGCGGTTGCATAAAAGTGAGTCATTGCATCAAGAACAAAGTAGGGACGCTGTGCAGTTGCCGAAGTATCAAGATAAATCAAACCGTTGTTGTCCCGGCTCAAATGTTCATCTATGGCCTTAAAAAAAGGGAAATCCTTTCTGTATTTATTCATAAAATCCTCACGAAATGTCATTATCGGACTTGTTCCGATAATCTGTTTGTTTAATCTTTTTATTTAGTTTCCAATCCAATTGCGGATTTTCTGTTTAATTTCTTCACTTGGAATAAAGTCGGCAGCAAACTGAATCTTTGCCTTTGACAATACCTTTTCTGCCTCTGCCTGACTAATTCCTCTGGTCTGCATGTAAAAAAGCATTTCTTTTGAAAGCTTACCGATTGTTGAACCGTGTTCACCTTCAACGTCTTCTTCATCACAAAGAATTACAGGCAGCGATTTGTTTACAGCTTTTGGCGAAAGCAGCAGAACTTCTTCCATTTCGTTGCCTTTACTTCCGGCACAACCGTTTTTAAAATCAATTGTACCACGGTAAGTTTTTATTGCTGAATCTTCCAGAGTTCCGTTAACCTGCATGTCACATTCGCTTTTTTTGCCGAAGTGATAGACAATGTGGTTCATATCAAGGTACTGGTCGTTTTTGCAGATATACGCAACGTTAGATTTGAATGATGATTTATAACCGTTCAGATTTACGTGCAAACCTGAATCTACGTGCTTTCCGCCCAGTTCAATCTGTGTAAACTGAAGCTTAGCGTTATCTTCTGCAGCAAAAGCAGTATCGTCAAGCTGGAGTACGCTATTTCCAAGCAGCTGGACTTTTACAATATGAAGCTTTGCATTTTCTTTTGCAATTATTTTTGTGCTGATGATCTGCGTGCTGGCAGGAGTGTCATCTTCGTATACAAAAATAACAGTGGCTTCTGAATCTTTTTCTGCAACAATTGTCTGGGCAGATAAAGTGTTTTTGGAAGATGATGTATCACCAGTAAAGTTCAAAACAAGTGGTTTATCTGTTTTTCCGGTAATTCTGATTGTCTGTCCTTTAACTTCCGGCAAAGCTTTTTTAAGAGGATGAATTACCTGATTTTGAGATTTCTGCTCAGCTTCAGCTTTTTCATCATCTACGCGGGAATCGGGCATTTTTTTGTTGGCAACGTTGAAGATTCCGCTTTCAAAAGAAGTCACGGGAATCTCTGTGTTCTCAATTGTAATTCCATCCGGCACTTTGTTTGCTATTGGCCTGTATTCAGAAAAATCAGCGGAAACTGCATCCGAAGAAAGTGTATCGCTGTTCATCTTGAGCCAGTTCCAGGTTAAAGACGGAATTGTATTTATTTTATAATTCAATTTAATATCACTCATAATTACAAGGTTCCTTTCATTTCAAGACGGATAAGGTTATTCATCTCAACAGCATACTCAAGCGGAAGCTCCTTGCTTACAGGATTTGCAAAACCGCTTACAATCATACTTCGCGCTTCTTCTTCGCTGATTCCACGGCTCATAAGATAGAAAATTGCATCGTTGCTTATTCTTCCGATTTTTGCTTCGTGGCCTACATCACAGTCGTCAGTTCTGATTTCCATGGCAGGAATTGTATCCGAGCGTGATTTTGAATCGAGCATGAGCGACTGGCAGCTTACACTTGCTTTTGAACCGGTTGCTTTTTCATCAATATAAACAGCAGAACGGTAAGTAGAAACTCCGCTGCCTTTAGAAATTGATTTTGTCGTAATAAGGCTTGTTGTATCAGGCGCAAGGTGAACCATCTTGGCACCTGTATCAAGATTCTGGCCACCCCCCGCAAATGTTACACCGGTAAAATCAGCACGTGCATTACGGCCAATTAAATCACTTTCAGGGTAGAGGTAAGAAATATGTGAACCAAAGGAACCCGAAACCCATTCAATGCTTGCATTTTCTTCAACGCGGGCACGTTTTGTGTTCAGGTTGTACATATTCTTAGACCAGTTTTCAATTGTAGAGTAGCGAAGGTGAGCTCCACGCTTAACAAAAAGTTCTACAGCACCTGCATGCAAGTTTGCTTCATTATATTTTGGAGCAGAGCAGCCTTCAATAAAGTGCAAATCTGCATCTTCATCAACAATAATAAGAGTATGTTCAAACTGGCCGGCACCTTTTGCATTCAACCGGAAATATGACTGGAGCGGGAAGCTCAAATGAACGCCCTTTGGAACATAAACAAATGAACCGCCGGACCATACAGCACCATGTAAAGCGGCAAACTTGTGGTCTTCCGGTGTAATAAGCGTCATAAAATATTCCTGAACCATCGGACCCCATTCAGGAGACTTCAAGGCTTCTTCAAATCCAAGATAAACTACACCCTGTTTTGCAACCGCATCCTGAACGTTATGGTAAACAAGCTCTGAATCATACTGGGCACCAACACCGGCAAGAGATTTTCGTTCAGCTTCAGGAATACCAAGCTTTTCAAAAGTTTCCTTGATGTCAGACGGAACATCTTCCCAGCGGCCGCTCATTTCGGTTTTAGGGCGCACATAAGTAGCAATGTTTGCCATATCAAGACCGCGGATAGAAGGTCCCCAGTTTGGAACATGCAATTTATTGTAAGTTTCCAGCGACTTTAAGCGGAACTCACGCATCCATTGCGGGTCTCCTTTTTCATCGCTGATTTTAGAAACAATTTCGGGAGTAAGTCCGTTTTCAAGACGGTATGTATTTTCTTCGGTTTCTTCGTATCTGAAGTCGTAGAACTCCCTGTTTATATCATCAATCTGTGTTTTTTCTTCCATAGTTTAATTTATAAAATCTTCAAATCCTTTTTCGTTAATTGTCTTGAACAATTCGCCGTCACCAGTTTTTACAATATGACCCTTTACTATAACGTGTGTTTTATCTACCGGAAGGCCTTCAAGAATCTTTGCTGTATGAGTGATAATTAAAAGAGAACCCTTTGTAATTCTGCGGTATTCTTCAATTCCTTTTGCAACAAAACGAACAGCATCTACATCAAGTCCGGAATCTGTTTCATCAAGAATTGCAAAGTCTGGTTTAAGCATTAAAAGCTGAAGAATCTCTGATTTTTTGCGTTCGCCGCCGGAAAAACCAACGTTCAAATCACGCTTTGCATAATCAGGATTCATATTCAAAAGCTCCATGCAGGCTTTAAGCTCCTTCTGGAACTGGAAAAGCTTTACATGTTCACCGGTTTTCTGCTGAAGTGCAGAGCGGATAAAGCTTTCAAGCGAAATGCCTGGAACTTCAAGCGGAGCCTGAAAAGACATAAACATTCCAAGCTTTGCACGCTTATCAACAGCTTCATCTGTAATATCCTGTCCCTTAAAAAGAATCTTTCCGCCGGTCACCTTGTAAACTGGATTTCCCATCAGAACGTTTCCAAGAGATGATTTTCCGGCACCATTTGGTCCCATCAGAACGTGAACTTCGCCCTGACCAATCTGTATATTAAGGTCATCAAGGATTTTTTTGCCATCCTCAAGACCTGCATTTAAGTTAGTAACATCTAATAACATACCTATAATATATAGAAAAAAAGCACTATCGACAACAGGGTATAAAAGAAAACCTATAAAAAAGATAGGTTAATATTGCACTTTTTTATCTTTACTATCTCTGCTATAATACCCCTATGAATCACAAAACCTTTGTTTTTTTTGACTGTGAATGTGCCAATGTTTTTGATGGTGTTGGAAAAATCTGTTCTCTTGGCTATGTAATCACAGATGATGAATTGAATGTAATTGAATCTGAAGATGTTGTAATGAATCCTGAATGTGAGTTCGACTGGTATCTTTTTGGAGCTAAAAGTGAGTGTAAGCTTGCTTATTCAAAAGATTATTTCAGAATCAAGCCGAACTGGGCAGCATATTATAAAGATATAAAAAAGATGTTTACAGCTGGTAACCGTTATATTCTTGGTTTTGCTGTTTCCGGTGATGTTGGTTTTGTTAATTCTGCCTGTGAACGTTATAACGAAGATTATATCAATCTGCGTGCTTTTGATCTGGAACCGCTTCTTGAGCAAATCTACGGAGAAAGAAAAAAGCTTGTTCAATGGGCTGAGTTTTTTGGTGTAAATGTTGCCAAGTTCCAGACTCATAAATCTGTTGATGATGCAATGATGACAATGCTCTGTATGAAAAAGGTTTGTGAGCAGCAG
Organism: Treponema sp.; assembly: GCA_016290335.1. The sequence goes on from JAEETM010000022.1 coordinate 27,738, forward strand.
AATAAATCTGTAGAGCAGATCTTAAAAGAATATAAAGGTCTGTTTGTTTCATCAGAGCAGATTTTGATTCAGGCACAGGAAAGGGCATACAAAAAGGAAATGCTTGAAAAAATTAAGCGGCTTTATGGTAAAAAATCACCAAAACCGCGCTATAAAACTGTATTAAACCGTAAGTTTGAGTTTGACCGCAATGTTTTGCACGATGTAGACACCGCTTTTGAACTTATAAAAAAGATTTACGACAACGGCGGAACAGTTTATGAACATCTTACGGCAGATGGCGAAGTAATTTTTTCTGAATTACCAAAAGATGAAGTACTTGAAAAGCTTAAAAACCGTAGAAAAACACCAATAACTTCAGATGAACTCTTGGAAATCTTAAAATAATACTCTGTAACATTGAATAAAAAAAAGTATTCTATAAGAAAATGTAAAAAATGTAACTTGTAAATAATAATGTCGCCAGTTTCTTTAAACTGGTGATATTTTTTTATATTGGTATTTTAAAATTTATGCCTATATATTTTTGGAGTTCAAGTTCTGGTGTTGATCCTTTTAGAATCTTTCTTGGATAATTATTCATCCACTCCTGAACTTCTGTAAAAAGTTTTGGATTCAGTTTAGAAAAATCTGTTCCCTTCGGATAAAATCGTCTGAAGATTCTGTTGTGATTTTCATTGGTTCCGCGTTCACTTGCACAATACGGATGTGCAAAATATAAACAAGTTCTTTTTCTGCCATCTGTAGAATTTTCAATTCCCGAAAAGTCCATAAATTCTGAACCGCCATCCGCAGTAATCGATTTGAACAGTTTTCTGAATAATTCAGATCCAAGAGAATCTTCAAGTTTGTTTATTTCATTAACCACAGAACAAGCTTCAGCATTTGGCATTTTCCTGATAATCTCAGCCCTTGTCTTTCGTTCTGTTAATGTAAGGGCACATTCAGCAGTAGAATCTGCACAGCTTTTTACCGTATCAATTTCCCAATGTCCGACTTCAGAACGGTTATTTATATATTCCGGCCTGTTTGAAATGCTTCTTATTGCGCAGCCTGCACGGGAAAAACGAGGTTTCCGCTTACTTTTATTGTATTTTTGACCTTTGTTTGGCAAATCCTTTATTGTCAGCCCTGGTAAGACATCATTTTCAATGTAATTGTATAAAGATTTTTCACAGATTCTTGTTTTGCTCGGCCAGAAAGTATTGTTGAACTTTTGAATAACTGCATACGGACTGTATTTTTGATTTATTATTAAATCGCTTATTTCCTCAACAAGCAAAGTATCATCACCAAGTTTTAATGGAGCCCCCTTTGCTGTCATTTCATATTCAGCTTTTGTCTGTGCGAAATCAGCATTGTATTCAAACTTTGTCTTTACCGATGAGGTTTCATGTTCAATCATCCCTCTTTTTTTCTCCCTCTGAATACTTCGTCTGCTTTTATGAAAAATTGCTGCAAGTTCACCTGTATTGGTTATTTGTGGAAAGTGATTTGTGCCCTTCAGGTAAAACTCAAGCACAAGTCTATCTTCATACTTAAAGTGGGTGAACTTTTTCCTATTTTCTGTTATTGTTTTCATAGGTTTCTTTCCTCCGTTATTGGTTTTTGTGTGGTAACAAAATTATAACAGTTCAAAGAAACCTTTTCTTTTATTTTGGCGACATTACATTTTACTGCTTACAAAGAAAATGTAAAAAATCTAAAAAAATTGTGTAAAATTAAAAAGTATTGTAAAATATAATGATAAATAGTTAGGAGGACGTAATGAACAGACGTTTCTTTTCCGTATTTAATTTTACATTGTTTGCAGGACTTTTTGTTCTGCTTTCTTCTTGTTCCGGTTTACTACGAGATACCAGTTCCGCAACATTTAGTATTTCTCCTGAGGTTCTTAAAACTGCTATAGAAAATGCTTCGATAGGAAGAATGAATAATAACTTTATCTTATCTAATGAAGAAGATTTAGATAAAGAAAAAGAATACTATCCAGAAGAGGAAGACTTTTTTGATATGGAAAAAGTTGAGCTTACTGTTTCTTTAGTCGGAAAATATCAAAAGACAATTACGAATACCTATACAATAGAAGAAATGGAAGCCCTGTCTGGAAGCGTAGATTCTAAAGCTGCAAATCCAATACAAATCACATTTCCTGATATTCCTTTAGGTTATTCGGTTTCGGCTGAAGCAACTATTGCGTTTATCTATGAAGGCAATGAAAAGCAGATAAAACAGATGTATTATAAGGGAATTTCCGATCCAACAAAAATTACACCCGGAAACAATCCTTTAAATATAGTCCTTAAAGAATGTCATCCTTTCTTTATAAAGTATTATGTTGAAGATGAAACTGCAACTAATTCAGATGTACCGGGCTATAGATATGATTATTTCCAGGAAGGTACTTTTAATAATTATGAAAACTTTGATGAAGACTTCTATAAGTTCATAATGGATTTAAAAGAAACTGACAGATATAAAGATTATGAATACAACTACAACTTTGACAGCAGTTTTGATGAAAATGGAACCCAAATCTTCAGAGTATTCTTTGAAAAGAAAGTTGTAACACCGTTAATGATCAGTTACGAAGTTTACACTTATTATCAGAAGTCAAATACAACATACGATGAAACAAAAGAACTTGATGGGCAGAAAGATATTTTTACCAGAAAATCTATGATGGCTGCTGGTGAAGTTGCTGAAGAAAAGTGGAAAGACGAACTTACGAATGTTATTGTTCCAAAAGCTTCATTAAATCCAGCAGAAGATTATACCTATTGTGGATATACTTTGGAAGAAAAAGAGAATGAATCTAATTCTTATATTGTAAAAGTTTTCTTCAAATCAACTAAGACTCAGGAGATTGAAGAACCTGTTTTAATTAGTTATACCGTTTACAGCTATCATCAGAAATCAGATACAACTTATGATGAAACAAAAACTCCAGATGCTCAGAAAGAAATCTTTGAGTTATATGATGATGATGAGTATGGAGACGCTTTACCAGAAGAATGGAAAACTAAGCTGGAAGAAGATATTCTGGTTCGTGCCGAGTTAAATAGCGACGATGATTTCATCTATTGCGGATACACTTTGGTTGAAAATGGTGAATATGATTATATTGTAAAGGTTTACTATAAGGCTGTTGAAAAAGAGCCAGTAGATGTTACTGCAACTGTAAAGTTTAATGTTTCTCTTGTTCTTCCATATGACATGGAGGAAGAGCAGGAAGGTAAACCGAATTATGAATCAGAAGATGAAGACCCTTATGAATCACAGAGCTTTAAAGTTATAGTAACTCTTACCGGAGGTGATGGGTATGCCTCTACAAAGGAGCAGAAGTTTACAGAGACTGAATTAAAGTCTGCTTCTGGTTATATTACCTTTGAAGAAGTTCCTGTAGGAAAAATTGCCGCAGATGCAATTCTTTATGTTTCTTACATAGATTATGACGGCGAGTATTATACAGCAGCAACAAAACCAATTTACAAATCAGAAAAAGCTGCAGATGTTTCTGCCGGAATAAATACAATCAAATTGCCTCTTGAATCATATGAGCAGGAAGTTACTTCATATATTTTACAATATTACTTTGCAGATGAAAAATCTTACGACTCAGATTATCCTGGTTATATTGTAAATGAATCGTACGAAGAAAGGGGAACCTGTAAAGACGCTGATGATTTTAATAGCAAACTGAATGAAGTTGCTGAAGAAGCACCTGATGGATATCAAGTAAATAAAAAAAGAAATGTTTATGAAGTATCTGCAGATGGTTTGTGTATCTTTAAGTTGTTCCTTGATAAAGTGAAAACTATTGATTACACAATATCTTATTATAAACAGAAGAAAGATACAAAATACAATAAAGAACTTCTACCAGAAACTCAGTCTGATATATTTGAGTTAGACAGAGTTGCAAAAACTGGCTCAGTAGTTGAAGATGAATTATCAGATTTTGATGATAAAATTTTAGCATCTTATACTTCAGTTGAGCAGGAAGGTTATAAATATTGCGGTTATACAAAAGATTATAAAGATGATGGTTCTATTGATATCATAATCTATTTCAAATTGGATGAAACAGTTGTTGAGGAACCAACTCAGACAACAGGTGGGTTCTCAGTCGTTTTGGAAAAGACAGGTATAGAAGATGTTACCAAAATTGAAATTACACAAACTTCAACAGAATCTCAAATAATACTTAATACTGCTCAAGGTTATACTTCTTACAAATGGTTTGTAAATAATCAATCGTATGTACTTGATTCTGACGGTTATGAATTGATATTAAACTTAGATAAAGGTATATACCCTGGCGTATATTATGTTAATGTAACTGTAAAAGATTCTGACGGAGCTTTGTGGACTTCAGATGATTACAAGCTTATTGTTCAGTATTAGAGTGCAGGAGGAAATTGAGAAATGATTATGAAAAGATTTAATTATATATTTTTAGCATTGTTTATTATAGCTCTTACTGCATGTAATACAGCGGTAAACCGGGAGAATACTTCTGAAACCAATACAGCAGATGGAAAAGCATATCTTTCAGTAGTTGTAAATCCTGAAAACGGGCGAGCTATGGCTCTTCCACAGGATATGCAGGAAGATGATGTTGTAAGAATACGTTTTCTTGCAAATCAAAGAAATGGCAGTTTTTATATTGAAAAGACATGGGAAAACATTGTACAGGAAGATGACGATGGTGAAGTTACTGTAATTACAGCCTTTGACCAGTTTAGAGAAGAAGCTGCCTCTATAGAGCTTATTCCTGACTATTATGACTTTTATCTTTGGCTTGATATAGAACCATTCTTCCCTGAAAAAATACCGGAAGGAATCGACCCATATGATATAGGTCAGTTAGATAAAATTGAAAACAAAGAGATTGTTGAAGGCCAGAATACTGTTGTTTTTAATACTAAGTATGAAGATGTTGGTGGTGTTCTTTTAGCTGAGTTCACATGGAATCCTTTGATAAATCAAACCCTTAACAATATCACAGAAATTGATGTAACAGTAATGTATACAGATTCAACGACTTATGAGATTTATAATTACGATCAGCAGGAATCACTTACAGACATAAAAACAAAATATAAAAACCCATATGACAAGTATCCAAGCAATTATCTTTTATTTAAAAAAGGACTCAGGCAGGGAGAATATTATTTAAAATATGAGATTTACAGTACGGATCCTCTGAATGAAAAAGAAAGTATCGTATACCAGATGCCTCCAGCTCTTATTAAAATTGGCAACTACAAAACTTGTCTTGATATCTGTTTAGATTCATATGAGTTTAATAATTACTATACAGTAAACTTCCTTTTAGACGACGGAACCTGGCAGTATTCTGAGCCAACTGGAATAACACGTAATGGCTACGCAAGCTATGATTTTTCATATATTTCTGGTATGAAGGCTCCAGATTATTATTCTTTCAAAGGCTGGGCTGAATGTACGTCGGATGGAAAGCTTAAATCCACTTCTGAAGATGGAGAGCCAATGCTTGTAACAAAGGTAGAAGCCGGAACTCAGCGTAATACATGGTTCAAGGCAATCTGGGAAAAAAATTATCACAAAATTACCTATGAATTAGGTTTGGAAGATATTGAGTTGGAAAACAAAAATCCAACAACCTTCTGGGAAGGCGACACAATCGAATTGCTTCCTCTTGAGGATACTGAAGACTATATCTTTGATGGGTGGGCTCCTCTTGTAGGTAATAAAATAACAGGTTGGAATCCTGGAGAAAAGACAGAAGATTTAGATCTTTATGCAGCTTGGAAACCTGTTCCAAAATATAAGATTTCTTTCTCAGCAGGAGACGGCAAAGGTGATGAAGTTGTATATGAAGGAAAGAAGACTGGAGAAAAAATTACAGGTCCTGAGTATACCTATTCTAAGCACACATTTATTGGCTGGGAATATACATTAGACGGAAAAACTACCTACATAGATAGTAATGAGTTTACTGTTGGAGATAGCGATGTTACCCTTGTTGCCCGCTGGCAAGAACATGGTAAAACACCTGATGTTGTATTCTCTACAGTTCCAGATTCAGGAGAAGAAGATGTTGAAGTAGATTACAATACACAGATTACACTTTCCTGCAGTGGTAACGGAAGTGGTAATGCTCAAATATATTATACAACAGATGAAACCGATCCTTCTGAATCAGAAACCAGAATATTATACGATTCATCTAAGCCAATAGTAATTACAGAAGATGTAACAATTTCGGTCTATGCAGTAAACGAAGTAGATGACTTGTTTGACAGTAGTGTTACGACTGTTATTTATAGGGTTAAAGAAGTATCTGGATCAAACGTTAGTATAAGCTTTGAGCCAGCAGCTGGTGTTGGCATAGGAAGCGAAAATGAACTTCAGCTTACAATTTCTCTAGACAAGAACGAAAAGGAATATACAATCACTGCTTCTTCTGTTGAAAAACAGTATGAAACTTGTCTGTGGTTTATAAATGGTGAGCTTGTAAAAGATGCTGATGGTGCAACAATTACATCTATTACTCTTACACAAGACTATTCTGAATATGAAGGAAATTACACATTGTATAAAATCTACTGTGTTGCAACTACCGCAGAGGGTGATTCAGATGATGCAACTTATAAGCTTCAAGTAGGCGAAGACTGGTAGGAGGGTAAAGGATTATGAAAAATAGACTTTATATTTTTATTACAATAATTTTAGCTGCTTTTTTGTGCTTTACTTCTTGTAAATCTGAGGTGGATAAGGCAGATACAAAAAAAATATCAATAAGCGTAAAGTTTCCGTCACTCGATAAGATTAATTCAAATGCATCTCTTAAAAGCGAAGCAGAATTAAATGCCCGTAAAGCTTACCTGACAGAAGAAGAGGTGGCAAATATTATCAATTCTTATACCTTTACCTTAATGGCAAAAAGACTTGAGTCAGAATTTGGAGAACTAAGCGATTTAGAAGCTAAAACTGTTCTTAGTGGATTTTCTTATGAAGAACTGCAAGAGGCAACCTTTGACATTCAGGCTGGACCTTGGTTATTTACTCTTTATGCTTATAGTACAGTTACTGGAGAAATCTGCCTGTCTGGTACATATACAGCTGCAATTACATCTGAAAGTGTACAGCTTGAGTTTGAAATGACTTATGTAGAAGGTGCTTTAGGCATTTTCAAGTTTACAGTACCTCTTAGTTATACATACGAGGAAGAACTGGGAGCTATTCCAGGCTATTATCATAAAATTGTAATTAGAAGTCTTGATTCGCCAGACAAGGATTATCTTGTTTATGAATATAATAAAAACGATGATAGGGTTTCAACTTTATTTAAAACAGATACTTCCGGTACTAGTGAAAAGTCATATTGTACTTATTCCGTAAAGCTTGAAGTAGGCAAGTATATAGCTTTCGTTTATGACGTTAAAAACAGTAATCCTGCTTCTGGTGTACTGGCATATAAGTCTCATCCCTTCAATTATGGAGGTGAAATAGTTTATATTTACGGTGGAGTTACCACAAGTAAAGAATATCTTACTTCAACCGACGGTTCTGCTCAGAATGTTGACGTTGAGCTTTATATTGGAAAAAATCGTGATGAAGAAATTACCAAAAACAATTGTTGGGGAGATTTCCCTGGTACCAAGTATGATTATGACGCAAAATCCGGATGCCTAACTTTTAAGAATACCTTTACTCTTGATAATTTCTATTTACCAAAACTATGTTTTGCTGATGAATATCTTGTAGGCTGGTATACAGATAAAGAATGTACTGAAAAGGCTGATTATCTGAATTATATTGATTGTGGTGGACAGGCAGATCGACTTGGCGATGTTAAATATTTCATCTACGACCTTACAAAAGTTGCCGGTACATTGAAGCTTTATGCTAAGTTTGCACCAAGATACGACATACTAATTGAAACTTTTGGTGATACATTAGCTTATGATGAACCACTTAAGAGTTTTAATGAAGAGCTTGTTGAGCCGGAATCTGGTTCAACTATTTGGACTTTGAAAAACTGTGCTTATGAAATGCCAATTAGTAGATTTAGCATAGAAAAATATGATGATGATTATAATAAGTATCTTTGTCTTGGCTGGTATTATGACCAGAGCTTTACAAAGCCTGCTTCTGGACTATTAAATGAAAACTTTACAGGCTTAGATTCTGAAGGTAAGCAAATTAAACTGTATCCACGTTTGCTTAATCCTAACGCTAAGATGTACTTACAGATAATGGATGGCAGCGAGAATATTACTAAACAAATAGGACAAACATTTTACAGTGAGGAGATTGATATAGATCTTGATTATGGCTGTAAAGCTTATGTATATAAATCAGAAATACCAAAAAAAGATGGCTATAAATTTACTGGTATGTATTTGGATGCTGATTTTGAAACAGAAGTATCAATTGATTATGTTCAAGGTACACGTTCTTATGTTTACAATTTCGATGCAAATGATTTTGTAGAAGACCAATATATAACTTTCTATGCAAAATATGAAAGGTATACAAATTATACATTTAGTGCAAACGAAGGCTCATGGGCAGATGATGCAGCTGAAAGTGTGGTGAGCGGATTACCTGGAGAACCTGTAGAAGCACCAGAAGCTCCTGCTCGTTTTGGCTATGAGTTTAATGGCTGGGATAAAACAATTCCAGAAAACTTTGGAACAGAAGATGTAACCTTTACCGCACAGTGGAGTGCTAATACTAATAGCTTCACAATTGAAATGGAGCAAATTGGTACAGATACAATTACCGAAAATCTTATGCTTAGTATATACGAATGTTATGTTGATGGAATTAAGAATTTAACAATTACTGCAACTCCAGAATCTTATGAAAGCTATACATTACTTATAGACGGTACACTGGCTCCGCTTTATTCTGATAAGGCAAATAATATATTCCAGGCAAATGTTGCCCCTGGTGTACATACCTTAACTCTTATTGTAGAGGTTGAAGGCGAAGCCTATAGTTATACAAAAGACATAACTATAACAGAAGGAGACTAAAATGAGAAAAAATTTTTTAAAAATATTTACAACAATAATTACAATATCATTTATTCTGTCAGCTTTTGCCGCCTGTAAAAACTCAGCTTTAGATTACAATCGTGTTAGTGACGGTAAAAATCTGAATAATGCAGATAAAGCAATTATCTCTTTTAGAGTTGATGAAAAGAACTTAGAACGAAGAACTGAAGTAATCGATGTAAAAGAAGAAGATATTGTAAAAGTCTCTCTTAATATTGAGCTTTACGAAAAGGATGACAGTACTGAAACAACGTTGGTAATGGGAGAAGATACTCTTTCTTTTACAGAATCAGAAGATGGTACCAAAAGTCCAATAGATGTTTTTGAAGCAAATATTTTATATTTGGACCCGGGAACATACAAGTTTACGGTTTTTTTATATGTAAACGATGCTGTACACGGTGATTATGTAGTTCAGACTGGTGAACTAGATAAAATTACTGTAAAAAGCGGCGAAAACGAACCTTTGCTTTTTAAAACCAACTATAAAGCTTTTGGAGACATTTCTGTAAACTTCAAGTTTAGTTTTGAGGATTTGCCAGTTGGTAGTACCGAAGCAGAAATAACAGCTGCCAAAGCAAAAATTATGGCGTACCATGTAAATGCTGGATTATTTTATGAGATAGATAAGGAAGGTACACAGGGCGTAATAAATCCGGTAAATTATAAAAAAGATGATGGAGAAGAAATTAATTACGGTTTTGAGAAAGTTGTTTTTGAAGAAGATGATATAACAATTACCAAAAATGATGATAATGAAGATATTTGGACTGTAAATATAAACTATAGTAAAAATGATGTTCCAAATGGTTCTTACTACATCTGTTTCGAAATCCTGGAAGAAGATCCATCGGATCCTGCTCTCCAATATCGTAGAAATATTTATATTGATATTGCAAAAATAAAAGGCTACAAAACAACAGGTGATTGTGAACTTTCAAATACAAATACAGTATTTAATGTAACTTATGAATTGAATGGCGGAGAATGGGCTCAAGATTACCTTGCTCCTGACACACATACACCTAATCAGGGAATTATTCTTCCAAATAATGATGAAGAACCTCTTATTTCTCGTGCAGGCTATACCTTCCTTGGCTGGCTTGATGAAGATGAATATGATAATGACTCTACATATAATGAAAATACTTCTTATATTCCAGCTGGAAAAGAATATGCAAGAGATTTCCATTTTAAGGCTCAGTGGGGATTTAATTATGAACTTTATGTTTCCAGTGGTGGTAATGATTCTTATGATGATAATGATGGATTTACATTAAATACAGCTTTTGCGAGTTTGCAGAAGGCTGTTGATTACATAAAGGATTATGAAAGCAGTGAAGATGACCATATAGAAGGATTTTTCAATTATGAAGATAAGAAGGAATGGAAAATCTATGTAAGTGGAAATATTGGTACGGAGTCTGCACCATCTGTAACAGAAATTAGTGATGATATTACGGACACACAGGCTGCAAGTATTTTAATAAGTGGTTTGAGTAAAAATACTCTGGAAGATGGTACTTACGATGCAAATAGTTATATTGATATTTTGAATGCTATTTTAATGGTTGGTGGTAAAGAATCTAACAATGGAAGTGTTCTTACAATACAAACTTCTGTTCCTGTTACAATTCAGAATATTAAGATTACTGGTGGTAATGGTTATGTAAATGGTGGTGGTATTGATGTTGAAGCAGGAACTCTTACTATTGCAGAAGGTACATTAATTATAGACAACCATGCAGTTGAAGGTGGCGGTCTTTATATAGCACCTGGTGCTGAAGTTTATATGACTGGTGGAGAAATCACCGGAAATAGGGATAATTACTCTTCTGATGTATGCCATTATGGAAGACTTTTCAGCATGAGTGGTTCTACTCTTATAAGCCAAATGCTTAGTTCAGATGGGGCACCGATTGGAGAGGGTGTAATTTTCCTTAAAAATGATTTTGATTCAAATGGAAAAATGACGGGAATCCACCGTACTGTAACACTTGGCGGTGAACTTACACGAGCACTTTCCACTGGCGAAAAAATTGCCAGAATAAAAGCCAATAAATATGTAGCTGGAATGACAGTTCTTACAGGCAGCAAAGGCTATATGGTTACAGCTGATGACGTAAACAAGTTTGCAATGGCTGAAAGCGGTTATATGATTGTTGATTCAGGTGATGATGTTGGTAAATTGAAGAGCAGTAGTGTTGGTGGAAATGTTACAACAATTGATGGTGTAATTGATATTTTTGCAAACATTATATATAACAAACTCTATGTAAATAAAGGAAGCATAGAATTAACAGCTCTTCCAAAAGGTGAATCTAGTCTTCCTCAAGGAGCAAGCATAACCTGGTCAGCAAAACTTCTTTACGGTGGAATAGATATAAATGACTATAGTGAAACAAGTAAGCCTTTCTATGAATTTGTCGAAAATCCTGCTCCATGTCTTTCTATAAAGAATACTCTTGAAGTTGCCGGTAACTATCAGCTTTTTGTAACTGCAATTTACAAAGCTGATGATTTTTCTCCAGCTATAACTAGCAGCCAGACCTTCAATTTGAATATTAACGATTATTGTGTAGAAGTTAATTGTACAAATAATTTTAAAGATACATTCCAGCAGCTAATTCGTACAGCATTAGATTATTCAGTTCCATTGGATATTAAACTTACAGGAACTGGAACTGTAAGTGATGATGAAGATTCAGATACCTTAGCAATTATCAAGTCTGTTCTTAGCGACATAGAAACAGATGTTTATTTAGATTTATCCGAGGTAAGTGGAATTGAAACAATTCCAGAAGGAGCATTTATAGAATGCGATTGTCTAAAATCAATAAAGCTTCCGATTAGCACTAAAACAATTGCAAACGGTGCGTTTATGAGAGAGAGAGATAATGAGAATGATATAGATCAGTATTATTCTCCTATAGAATATATTTCTTTCTACGATACTGTTGAAACTATCGAAGAAATTGCATTACCTTCTATGAATCAAATTATAAAGTTCGAAATTATTGAAACTGAGGCAGAGAATCCTGTTTTCTCAACAGCTGAAAACGATTCAATCCTTCTTAAACGAACTTCAGAAGTTGGGACTCCGTTAACTCAAAGGATTGTTTGTGTTGCAAATGATTACAAGGCAGATGTAGAATCCATAGATTTCTCAAACAATGATGAGCTGGCTTATGTAACAGAAATTCCAGATAATGCATTCTTTATGTCTACAAAACTTCAAACTGTTAATTTTGGAAATGTAACTAATATTGGCGAAGCTTCATTCTACTACTGTCCAGAACTTACAGAAGTAACCTTCACAACCAACGGAGTAGAAATAGGACAAAGTGCTTTTGCTTTATGTGAAGGACTTACAAACATTGACCTCTCTAACGTTTCAAAGATTTATAATCAAGCTTTCTTTGGAACAGGTCTTACAGAGGTAACAATCCCGGCTGGTATAGACTTCCCTGAAGATGATAATCAGGCATTCTATACTTGTACAAGCCTTGAAACTGTAACAATGGAAGCCGGATTCGACAAAGATATTACGGGAGTACTTTTTGAACGCTGCGAAAATATTACAAGCTTCGAAATAATTGGAAACTATAGCGAAAATCAGACTACAAGATACTATGCAATGAATAATGGTTCACTTCTTGTTAAGAAAGAAATAGATGAAATTGAAAATGATGAACTTTATATTGTAATCTTTGCAGCAAATGCTTCTGATGATATTGAAACTATTGACTTTAGTAATGATGACGAAGATTCTAATGGACTTTCTCTTTCTGATATTGATATTATTGGTCCACTTGCTTTTGCACTTAATGAACAAGAAGGATTTGAAGAACATCCAAATGCAAAACTCAAAACTATTGCTAGCTTTGGAAATATAGAGAGAATTTGTGATGAAGCATTTAAGTGCTCCAAAATAGAAACAATAGGTGAGTTTAAAGAAAATTTGAGTGTAGGTAAAAATGCCTTTGCAAATTCAAGCTTAAGCTCAATTCCACCAATAAAAAAAGGTATGTCTTTCTATGATTATGTATTCGCCAATACTAATGTAAATACCTTTGAGTTTGAATCAGCAGATATTCATGTATACGGAAATCCTGCTTTCCAAGTAAAATTTGAAAGAGATGAAGATGATTATGAAGGCGATGATGAGTTTGAAATTACGATAATTCTTGATTTTGATATAACTGCTGATGATCCTGATGAACCTTTAGAAAAACTAAAACCTAATTATACAAAAACAACTAATAATCAAACCGAAAACTACTTATTAAAAGGAATTAAGAATTATTCTAAAATAACAGAGCTTGTCCTTAATGGAAAAGTTATTCTTCCTGACGATGATGTAAATAGAACAAATAATGTATTCAGTGACATAGGCGAATATCTTGAAAAAATAAGCTTCCTGGGTGAAGGTTCTGAAATAGGAGCTTACCAGTTCTGTGGATATAATGATGGTTATAATGATTATTATAAAAATATACAAGAAATTGATTTGACTGGTGTAACAAAAATTGGTGATAATGCATTCCAGAAAACATATCTTCTTTCTCTTGATTTAAAGAATGTTCAAGTTATAGGTAAAGAGGCATTTGATAATACACAGTTACATGGTAGTGTAACAATTAATATTCCATCCTCAGTAATTGCTGTAGGTTACAAAGCTTTCTATACTAATAATTATGCTCCTAATATCATAATAGAAGAAGAAAGTGGAGTAACTTGGTATGAAACTTCAGTTGCTTCTAAGTGGGAAGAATGGATTGATGGAAATTATGATAATATGCTGGAAACAGATATCGTAAGTGACAACGAAGGTGGTTGGGAAACAATAAAACAAAAACTAAAAGATTATATGTCGCCAGATTCTAATCAACCACATGAATATCTTCCTTACATTTATAAAAAGACTAACTAAAATAGGAGACTTTTATGAAATATATCAATAAGAAAATAATAAAATCTATTGCTGTATTTGCCTGTGTTGCTGGCTTACTTTTAAGTTTTGCTGGCTGTTCTGGAATTACAGGTAATAAAAAACAGGAAGAAAAAACTCAGAAAAGTTGTACTGTAAGCGGAAGTGTTATTACAGAAGGACAAAATGCAATTTCATCTGAACGTACAGCTACAACATCCTTTTCAATACCAGAGGGGGCAGATTTTTTTCTTAGAGCTTATTGGGGGCAAACAGACCCTAAAGCTAATATGTTTAACATTGATATTGACAGTGAAACTATTGGAACTTTTGACAGCGATACAATGAAATATTCAATTGAGCTCATAAAAGCTGGTACCTGGTCAATTGAATTATGTATGGTAAAAGATTCTGTTGATTTCGTAATTGCTAAAAGAATGGTTGAAGTAGGAGAAACACTTGCAGACCTCACTGATGCAGATCTTTTTATAATAGCGGATTTTGATTATTATATTAATGGCAATGCTGAAAGTGAGGAAATAGTTACTTCACAAATTAATCTTGAAATATCTAAAGATCCAAGTTCTACTGATATTTCTGCTGTAAAATGGGTATGGAAGGAGCTTAATAACCCAGGTTCTGAAAACATTCCTTCTAAAGTTTCTGACTGGTTTAGAAAACTAACAGACGATACTGAAAGTTCTGATTATGAAGAATATCCAAAAACAATAACAAAAAACTTTGAAGACAATAAGGTAACCTTTACTTTTGAAGAAGTTCCTACATGGTCCTACACTGTTAGCTTGATAATCGTAAAATCAAATGGTGATGAATATGTCTTTGATGAAGTTGTAAATGTTTTCCAAAACTTTATAACTGATACTTGGTATGGAGACAGTATGCACCTTAAAAAAGATTCTACAGGTAAATATTCATTTTTTGTTTCTAATGAATTGCTTGCAAAATTACCGAAAAAAGGAAATTATGCTGAAATAACAGAAAGCAGTACTCCTTATGTTCTTTATAGTGATTATGAAAGAGAAGCATACCATTTTGTATCGCAATACGGAAGTGGAGTTTTCGATTACGATGAAGAATTGGATGATGGAGTGATTGGTACGCAAGTATTTACTACCATAGATGGTGATGAAAAAATAGAAAATCCTATTTCTAAGAGTAGTAATTTCTGTTTTGGTGATAACGAAATATATATTCTTGAAACGCAAAAAGAATCCGAATTTTCTCCACTTAGCTCAATTATATTAAAAAAATGTAAAAAATCATATTCAGGATATACAAAAGAAGGAACAGGAATTAGCTTACTTGAAAAGTTAAGCGATTTTATCTCTGGTGACTCTGATATTTCTGAAGTTAGTCAGATAACATATTCTAATGGTTTTATTTGTTTTCAATGGGGATACTCTAGGAATGAAACTAAGACATATAATTTTGCTGTTGTTGATGCAGATTCTGGGGAATTAGTTAATAGTCAGTTTGAAGTTAGCAACCTTCTTCCTGGAATTGTTGTAAATACAAAGAAAACTGATGTAGAAATTCAGGGTGAACCAAATACTAAGTATGAAGGATATTTATATTATTTTGATAAAGAAGGCTACACAAGTCCTGAAAGTTTAAAAGAAATTGCTATAACTATTAAATCAAATATCGTTGAAAATACTGAAACATTAGACAGCGTAACCTTTGGTTCATCTATTCCTGTACTTGAGTTAAAAGCTGAAAATTTAAAATCAAATTCAACAGATGAAGATATAGAATATGGAAAATTAAGATTTGGAGATATGATTCTTCAAGATGATTATTTATATGTTCTTGTAAGAAGTTCTGGTCGAATTGAATTAAATAGTGATGAATATAGCGAAGAGCCAGTTAATTTGTATCAAAGTACTGGTGGCGTTTTAAGATTCAGTGTTTCTGAAACTGATGGTAGATTAACTCAGGATAATTGGATAATTAATAGTGAAAGCAAGAAGCTCTTGGGGGCATACACAAGAACAATTACAGAAGAGGAGAATTATTATAAATATAACAGCCAAGACTGGACGTATTATCCTTATACAAATGTTTGTGCACTACAACCTCCATTAGACTCGACACAAGTTTATTTCTATGGTCCACAAAGGTTTATTGCAAGAAAACCTGATGCTCTTGTGATTGCTGATGATGGTGGATATATTGAAGATGATGATGAATCATCCAGCTCACTTACAGCAAAAAATCGTGTAGTTACTGTAAATCTTACTGATTTGTCTCTTTCTGCTGTAGATGTTAAAGCAACATTCACTTCAACTTTCAATATGGCTAGTTCAGGTTATGCTTATATAGATTAAATGGAACAATCATTCTATAATTTTTCTGTCTGCATTCCTGTGTATAATTCAGAGCCGGTATTGCGAAGGGCAATTGACTCCGTTTTATCGCAGGATTTTGAAAGCTTTGAAGTAATAATTGTAAACGATGGCAGCAAAAATAAGGATGAAAAAGGGCTTGACTGTAAAAAAATCGTAAAGCTTGCTCAAAAAGAAGGTAAACTTTTGCGAAAAAAGCTGAAGCTTCCACCTGTTCAAATTAAATATATAGAACACCGCAAAAACTTAGGACTTCTGGAAGCCCGCCGTACTGCAATTGAAAATGCTCAGGGAGAATACATCTGCAATTTAGACAGCGATGACCTTCTTCTTCCCGGTGCCCTAAAAACTTTATATTCAGCTGCCACTAAAACAAATGCAGATATAGTTCAGGGAAAAACAGAATATTCAAGCGCAGAAACTCTTTCAGAAGTGCATAGACGTTATAACAATGTTTATATAGGCCAGCTTGAGTCTAAAGATATTTTTGATTCCTGGCTTGTAAAACAGACTCATACAGGCATTTTATGGGCAAAGCTTATCCGCCGCGAAACTTACTTAAAAGCCTTATCCCACATTCCTTTTACGCGCTGTGTTATGATTGAAGATTTTCTTCAGTATTTTTTTATAGCACTGGAAGCTAAAAAATACACAGGCATAGAAGATAAAATATATCGTTATTCTATAGATACAGGCATTTCTTCTGTACAAAAGATTACAGAGCTTGCCCGTTGGGAACAGATTTGTACTGCCTCAAATGTTTTTACAATCATTTTTTCTGCAATTGAAGAGAATGAAGTTTCTCTAACCTTTGAGCAGTTGGAAGCCCTGCGTCTGCAAAGTCGTTCTTACCTTGTAAATAATATAGGAATGCTCAAGCATAATGTAATTCCAGAATTGCAAATGCCAGCCCGTCAGCTTTTATGCGAATATTGGGGCTCAGATTTTGTTGAAACAATGGAAAAAGCACTTGAGGAATCAAACAATAAGCTATGATAATTAACAAAAAAACAAAAGTTGTCACTTTCTTAAAAAATATGTTATAATAAACTATGTTTATAAATGTTTTAAACTGGTTAGTCAGTATTGTATGTGGCCTTGGATTTACCGCATATCGTCTTTTCAATTGCGAGTCTTTAACGGATTCGAGCATTTTACTGAGTCTTGCTCTTGGACTTCTTGTTTTTGTAATAGCCTTTATTGCAACTTTCCTCTTGATTTGGATATTTTTCATCATCATTGCGCTTACAATCAATCCTAAAAAAGAATATAAAACGCCATCAGCCTTTTATAATTTTATTTTCCAGAATTGGTTCCGCTATGTATGCGCTTTTTTCAGAGTAAAAATCAAAATCTCAGGAACAGAAAATCTTCCAAAAGATAAAAAGTATCTGGCAGTTTGTAATCACCGTTCTGGCTTTGACGCCTTTATTATGGGAATTGCAATGCATCCAGAGCAGGTTTCCTTTATCACAAAGCCGGAAAATATGGCAATACCTCTTGCTCACAACTATATGATTCGCGGTCTTTATCTTTCTATTGATAGAGAAAATACCCGCAATGCCTTAAAAACTATCATTAAAGCAATTGAATACATTTCTCAGGGCATTATTTCTGTTTGCGTTTTCCCAGAAGGTACACGAAGTAAAGATGGAAAACTTGGTGAGTTTAAACCTGGCTGCCTTAAGGTTGCAGAAAAAGCAGAATGTCCGATTGCCGTTTTTGCTTTACAGGGAACAGAAAAAATTATGAAAAACTTTCCCTGGCGCAAAACAAAGGTGTCAATTGATATGTTAAGAGTGATTCAGCCAGAAGAGTTTGCCGAAAAAACTACGGTGGACATTTCTGATGAAATAAGAAGCGAAATGCTTAAAAAATTAGGAGAATAGGTACTGATTATGATTCACATTTTATTGAATCCTCTTTCTAACAATGGAAAGGGAAAAGAAGCCGAGGGAGAACTTAAAGAATTATTCAAAGACAAGGAGCTTGATTTCCTTGATGTAACAACTGTTTCAAGTGTTGCTGAAACTTGCAAGGGCTTTGCTGCTGATGACACTATTGTTGTTGCTGGCGGTGACGGTACGCTTACTCACTTTGTAAACGATGTTTATGAGCTTAAGCTTCCACAGAAAATCTTCCTTTATTTCTGCGGCACAGGAAACGACTTTATGTTCGATGTAAAGGATAAGGTTACTATTGAAAACAAGCTTATTCCAATTAATGATTTTATTGTTTCGCTTCCAAAGGTTTATGTTAATGGAATGACAAAATACTTTATCAACGGTATTGGTTTTGGTATTGAAGGCTACTGCTGCGAAGAAGGCGATAAGATTCGTGCAACTTCTGACAAGCCTGTAAACTATACTGCAATTGCTATTAAGGGCCTTCTTTATAAGTTTAAACCTCGCAATGCTACAGTTACTGTTGATGGTGTTGAAAAAAAATACAAGAAGGTTTGGCTTGCTCCTGCAATGATGGGCCGCTATATTGGTGGCGGTATGATTATGGCTCCAGGACAGGATCGTTTGAATCCAGAAAAAACTCTTACAAATGTTATATGGTCTAATACCGGTAAGCTTTCTACACTTATGAAGTTCCCAAGCATTTTTAAGGGTGAGCATGTAAAATATACAAAGAATATTGATGTTCGTACCGGCCATGAAATTAAGGTTGAGTTTGATAAGCCTTGTGCTCTTCAGATAGACGGTGAAACTGTATTGAATGTAACTACTTACACAGCCGTTTACGGAAAATAGTGAGATTATGTCATTGTCGGGCTTGACCCGACAATCTTTTTAGAGGATATCTATGCTTTTTATTTTTGATATGGGTGGTGTTGTAACCACTAATTTTGGCCGTGGAAAAATGCGCGAATGGCTTGGTCTTTCTTCTGAAGATTTTCGAAGACTTCAGTATGATTTTGATGAAAATCTCTATTCTCTTCTTGAAGTTGGAAGATTTACTGTTCCGCAGTTCTGGCAGGCAATTCAAAAAAACGCAGTAAAAAAAGGCATAGATATTCCTCCCGTTGATTACAATTTTTTCAGATTTACTTTCCATCCAAAATTGAATGAAAAAACAGTCGAAATAATCAAAAAGCTCCGAAAAAATCACCGGGTAGTTTGCGGTACAAATACAATAGAACCTCACTGGGAAAATCACATGGAGCGGGGTGATTATTCCTATTTTGATCAAACTTATGCTTCAAATAAAATTGGTGTTGCAAAACCTTCACCCTTGTTTTATTCCCTGATTATGCAGGCCGAAGGTTATACCCCCGAAGAAACCTTCTTTACCGATGATACCTACGAAAACATAGAAGCTGCTCAAGCTCTTGGAATCCACGCCGTCCATTTTATCACCCCAGAAGCCCTGGAAGATGAATGGAGAAAATATTATTATTAATGACCATTAATAAAAAAAATGATATTATCATTTTATGACAAATATTTATCCGCGAGTATTTTTAAATAAAAACGAAGAAAAGGAAATCCAACACGGTTTCCCCTGGGTTTTTGATAACGAAATCTCCCATATCAAACATCGCCCTGATGAGAAATCAGAATGGAAAAACGAAGCTTTATCAGAATGTTCTCTTGCTGACGGCATTCCTGTAGAAGTTTATACTAAAGCCGGCGGTTTTCTTGGAACAGGTATCATAAATAAAAAATCAAAAATCACAGTAAGAATAATCGGTTCACAGCATGCAGACCTGCTTTATTCAGACATAAAAGGTTACTGGTTCAACAGGGTAAAGGATGCGGTTGATTTACGCAGAATGTATTTTTCTGCAGAAGATTCTTACCGCCTGATTTTTGGAGAAGCAGATTTAATTCCAGGTTTAATTTGCGAACGCTTT
Source organism: Treponema sp. (assembly GCA_016290335.1). Next base: position 47,949 of record JAEETM010000022.1, read on the forward strand.
TGTGATGAAAACGAAAAGCTTTATCTTGTAATTGAGTTTTTGTCTTTAAGCTGTAATGTTTTCCGTAAAGAAATACTTTCTGCTCTTATAAAGCTTTGTAATCCAGATTTTATTTATGAGCGAAGTGATGCTGCAATCTGCCAGAAAGAAGGTTTGCCAGAGCTTTCAGGTTTTATAGATTTAGCTGATGAAGATTTTAGGATTCTTGAGGATGATGCTGAGACTGTTGAAGTAGACGGTAATGGTTCAAAAATTGACGATAAAGCTAAAGGCAAAATCATCATCACAGAAAACGGCATAAAGCTTTGTGTTGATATTATAAACGGACAGAAAACTGGTTACTTCCTGGACCAGAAGTTTAATCGCCAAGCCGCTGCACAATTCTGTAAAGGTAAACGAGTTTTAGATACTTTTACCCATACCGGAGCCTTTGGTCTTAATGCTATAAAAGCAGGTGCTGCAGATGTTACTTCTGTTGATATTTCGCAGGAAGCTGTAGATATGGTAAATTACAACATTAAACTCAATGGTGCAGAAAAAAAAATGAAAGCTGTCTGTGCCGATGTTTTTGATTTACTTAAAAAATATGAAGCCAACGGTGAAAAGTTTGATGTAATTATTCTTGATCCACCGGCTTTTACAAAATCTGCAAAAATGATTGAAAAAGCTTATGGTGGATATAAGGAAATAAATCTGCGTGCAATGCGACTTTTAAATGAAGGCGGAATCCTTGTTACCTGTTCGTGCTCATATTTTATGGAAACAAATATGTTCTGCGATA
>JAEETM010000088.1 GCA_016290335.1 Treponema sp.
GCCGACAAGTCCGGGGTACGGAGTGTTCATCTGTTTTGCAATGAACTCACTTACAGAAAGTGCTGCAATTCGTCTGGGCTGTGTAACTGCAATAATACCGTTTGTTGCATAACCTGCTTCGTAAAGAATTACAGGAATCTGTGTTGTTTTGCCTGAACCTGTCGGGCTTTCTACAATTACTACCTGATTTTTTTCAAGGCAGTCTAATATCTTTTGTTTTTGTTCGTATACGGGGAGTGATTTATAATCAAAACTGTTTGTCATCATGTCCTTTTATCCGTCGAGCCAGCTCTTAAGAATCTGTGCAACTCCTTCCGGATTATCGTCTACCATATTTTTTATAGTATCTTCTGTGGTGATGTTTGATTTTCGTTTTCTGTTCTTGTCTTTTTCTGTCCACAGACCTCGTTTTATACCATAGTTGAAAAACTCTTCAAGAACTGCATTTTCACGTCGGGTGTGAAGTGTGTTGTTCGGGTCATATGAACCTAAGCCTTCTATTGTAAGGCGAAGCTTCTGCTGTTCTTTTGGAGAGAGCTTTAAGAGTTTATAAAGTTTTTCTCTTAGGGGAATATCCATTCCCAGTTCGGTTAGAAGTATGGCTGCTTTCTGGCGGCCGCTGATTTTTGGTAATTCGTCTGTTGTTCGAATAAACTCATTCATAAGAATATTATAGTATATTTTTTATTATCAATCTAGCTTGAATAACTTTGCGCAGACAAGTGATTCTAACCATGTTGAACCGTCTTTTTTTACAAGGGAAAGATTGTTGACGGTGACCGAGCAGGCGTTTGTTTTGGTTGATATTGATTTGCCATCCGGGTAGTAGGTGCCCATTGAGCTGATGACGTAGTAGTTACTGCCGTCGGCAGCAGAAGAGACTGCTTCATCATCTGCTTTGCCAAGATAAACAAATACGTGACCGTAATAATATAGAAGTGTTCCTGGTTCAAGTGTATCCAGAATTGCGGCTTTTTGTGTTCGTGATAGATTTTTGAAATAAACAGTTTTTCCCGGCATTGCGGCCTGTGCTGCGCTGTTTTTGCCAAAATTAAAACCAAAGCATCTGTATAAATCTTTTGTGTAGCCGGTACAGTCGCGTTCGTTTTCCATGCCACCCCAGCCGTAACGTTTTCCAAGTGATTTGAAGGCAAGATTTATTGTGTTTGCTTTTGTGTATGGCATAAGACCTTTACAGCAGATCCCAGCCGGTACTGCAGCATAATGTTTTCCCAAAGTTCCGTCTGCTTTTTTGTAAGGAAGTTCGGCAAGGTAGCAGGAGTGGGGAACTCTGTCTGCAAATTGTTCACGCAGTTTTATATCGTTCCAGTCTGCAAGATTAAGATAGGTGCCCATAAAAAGCGGCGTTTCCTGTGCAAAGGAAGATGAAGGCGCTTCATCATCAGAAGAAAAAATATTTGCTTGTGGCAGCATGAACTGGTCTGCGGTTACTGTTATAAAGTCAGGATTGTCCCTTTTTGTATAATCAAAATATTTTGTAAACTCAGCATCGGTACATAGTGCAATATCGCTCTGGCGAATCCAGCCGGCAGAATAGTAGGTCTGAATAAGGTACCATTCTTTATCCTTGCTTTCCCACAGAATTAAAACAGGCTCATTCATCAGAATGCCGGAGATTTGGTTAACGTCATCAAACCAGAACTGCGGATCATCGGAATAGAAGGTTTCTACAGGAATGTTTCTGATTGTGCTCCGTTTTATGCAGATTCCTTTGCGCACCGGATAATAGTTTAGTTTTTCAGGATAGCGGTAAGCTGTTGTGTAAGCGTAGTATTCTTTTGTACCAAGCGGCTCGTAATTCATTTTGTCGTAAAACTCAAGCCAGTCTTCGCGGGTAAGGCGGTGGATTATGTTGCCGGCTGTTTTTGTGTACCATATAACACCCGGCCGGTAGCGGAGCATTTCATCACGTATTTGCTGGGTATTGAATCTTCTGCCATATTTGCGGATATCAGTTACAATTCTATAATACTCGGTGGGCGAAAAGCGGCTTTCAAGAATATCCTCATTCCATCTGGCAATTTCTTCTCTGTTCATAAGCACTTTGTAAGGCTCTTGAGTTTTTTCAAGCCAGTATTCCGGAGTGAGCATCTGGTCGCTTACATCAGGTGAAAGAATTACATCAAATGATTTGTCGGCCCTGTTTTTGTCGTGGATAAAATCGGCGGTTGGAGATTCAGGTTTTTCATTGTTCAGCCATTCTGCATATTTTTCTGAAAACTCATCGGTAGGAAACGTCGGTTTTTGTTCTTTTTCATACTCAAAGTCTTCATCATCATTTTCTGCATCGGGTTGTGAAGAATTATCTGTTGGCGGAAGCTCGTTTGTAGTGTTTTCTTTGGATTGAGTTTTTTCATCATCAGAAATCGGAGTGTCTGCTTCTGCATTTTTGTCCGTAACTGTTGTATCTGGTGTACCTTTTGAAACGCACGCTACCATAAGTGGGGAAAGCATAAAAGAGAAGGTGATGATGGCAAAAAATAACCGGCTTTTTGTCATTTAAACTTTTTTCCTGAACAATGTTTGAATAAATATTCTATTATTATAGCTCATTTTAAGGATAAAAAACAGTAGAAAAATAGTATTTGTTGCAACTTGCCTTAATCTTTGTTATACTCATACTTTAATATATCATTTTAAGAGGTAAAAACATGGCATACTATTTTGAAGAACCATCCCACACATTCGATGAATATCTGCTGATTCCTGGTTACACGGGTCCAGATTGTATCCCTGCTAACGTAAGTTTACAGACTCCTGTAGTGCGTTATAACAAGAAGTTGGGCGAAAAATGTCCTCTTATGATGAACATTCCTATGACATCTGCTGTTATGCAGGCTGTTTCTGATGATAAACTTGCCGTCGCTCTTGCAAAAGAAGGCGGCATTTCTTTTATATATGGTTCACAGACAATAGAAAATCAGGCTGCCATGGTTGCCCGTGTAAAAGCTTACAAAGCCGGTTTTGTAACTTCAGATACAAATATTCGTCCTGAGCAGACTCTTACAGAACTTGTTGCTGCAATTGAAAAAACTGGTCACTCAACTGTTGCTGTTACAGAAGACGGTTCAGCTAACGGTAAGCTTCTTGGTATTATTACAGACCGAGACTTTAGAATGAGCAAGGCAGCTCCAGATGCTAAGGTTAAGGATTATATGACTCCGCTTTCTTCTCTTGTTATGGGACAGGAAGGAATTACGTTAAACGAGGCTAACGACATAATCTGGCAGAAAAAAGTAAACCAGCTGCCGGTTGTAGATAAAAACGGAAATCTTCTTCATCTTATTTTCCGAAAGGATGCCGCAAGCCACGAAGCACATCCGCTTGAACTTCTTGATGATAAAAAACGCTACATTGTAGGAGCCGGAATTAATACCCGCGATTATATGGACCGTGTTCCTGCCTTGCTTGCTGCCGGTGTTGATGTTATGACTCTTGATTCTTCTGAAGGCTTTACCGAGTGGCAGAAACGTGCGCTTCACGATATTCACGAAAGATGGCCGGATGCCAAAATTGGTGCCGGAAACGTTGTAGATGCAGAAGGCTTCAGATTCCTTGCAGATGCCGGTGCAGACTTTGTAAAGATTGGTATTGGCGGTGGTTCAATCTGTATTACCCGTGAACAGAAGGGTATTGGTCGTGGTCAGGCTACTGCTACAATTGAAGTTGCAAAAGCCCGCGATGAATATTACAGGGAAACAGGTATTTATATTCCTCTCTGTTCAGATGGCGGTATTGTTTATGACCATCACGTAACTCTGGCTCTGGCAATGGGCGCTGATTTTGTTATGCTCGGACGCTATTTTGCCCGCTTTGATGAATCTCCAACTAACAAGCTTATTGTAAACGGTAACTATGTAAAAGAGTACTGGGGTGAAGGTTCTAACCGTGCACGAAACTGGCAGCGTTATGACCTTGGCGGAAAGAAGGGCATGGCTTTTGAAGAAGGCGTTGATTCTTACGTTCCTTATGCAGGTTCACTCCATGATAATGTTACACTCACAACAAGTAAAGTAATTCACGCAATGTGCAACTGTGGTGTACTTACAATTCCAGAATTACAGGAAAAGGCTAAGATTACACTTGTAAGTGCTGCTTCTTTAAGGGAAGGTGGTGCTCACGATGTAATAGTAAAAAATACGGTTAAGGCCAATTAAAGTAGCGAAGACTGCTGCTTTATGGTAATATTTCATATATACAGTCTTCGCTTGCAGTTTTGTAAACAAAACTGCACAATTTAATTTTAGGAGGAAGCTTATGAAAGTTATGGAAAAGAGTGCTGGGTACAGTATTGATGTTGGTAAGGATAATCCTTATGCAGCTGGAATTGGATTCCTTGTTGCAGGTGGAATTATGGCTCTTATTTTGGGGTTTTTAGTTTGCCTGGGCTTGGGAATTATTCAGATGACGGCTGATCAAGTTCTAACTCTTGTTAGCCTTTTTTCAGGAGGACTGGTTCTTGCTTTAATTCTGTGCTTTACACTTCCTATTTTCCACCGTGCGGCTAATGCAGACAAAGTACCGGGAAAAATTGTAGATATAGAAACCTACATGCATACGAATAACGGTCGCCGCTATGAAAGCTATTCTCCTGTTGTTGAATATGATTATGAAGGTCAGCATTATAAAAAAGAGCTCGCTTCATCATCTACTAAAAAGCCTGATATTGGAGGCGAAATAAATCTTAAGATTTACAGAAAGAATCCTAATAAAGTAATTGTTACAAAAGAAGTTGTTTTCAGTGCTTTTATGACTGTAGTTTTTTCTGCAATGGCAGTTGCTTTTTCTATCCCTGGAATTTTAAATCTTACCGGAAACGGAAGCTTAATGGATTTGGAGAATGCAGAGCCAGTTGAAGGTGGAATAGAAGGACCTGCCTTATTTATCCTTTTGGGATTTACTATTCTATTTACCTTGATTGGTGTAATCATCTGTGTAGTAACAAAAAAAGGTAAAGGAAAAAAGAATCTGATAGAAACAGGAATCAAAAAAGAATATCTGATTACAGAGATTTCTATTAATACAAATGTAGAAATTAATGGAGAGAATCCTGTAGTTATAACCTGTTATTCTGATGGCAGCTCTCTTACTTTAAAGGCTAAAACTTCTTCCCGAAAGTTTAAGTTCCACGAAGGCGATAAAATCGATATTTACTTTGACCCGAATAACGAAAAGAAGTTTTTTGCCGATTTCGGTGACGAATAGTGTCATGAAACAGGATTATTCTGGCTGGAGACTTCTTCCGTTTGTGTCGATTAAGTCTGAAATAATAAGAACAATAGAGCAGTTTGATTCAGCAATTAAAAATGGTGAAGCTGGGATTTCTGTGGCTGGTAAGAATGCAACACTAAATGCTAATGATTCACTTAATGCTGTGGAGGAAAAAGGGCAGGAGCTTGTTTTCCATAAAGGTGATGTAGCTGTTGCCGGTACCTGCTTTGATATTGACGGAACAGATTTTGCGCTCAGTCTTTTGAAAAGATTTGCCGGCCAGAAGGTTTCAACCGGTTTTATTGCGGCTGGCAGTACGGATTACGAAACTGTCGGACAGAAGCTTGTTTCTTTTAGTGCAGGTGTGAGCAGTGAAAAAATAAAATCGGCAAAAATGAAGTCTGAAGATTATAAAAAGATTCAGGCAACTGCAGGAGAACTGTATGAGTCGCCGGTGATGATAAAGTGCAGTCCGAATTGCAGTATGGAAAGAGTTGAGTTTTTTGTAGAAAAAATGATGGAAGAGCAGCCTCTTGATGTTGTTATTGTTGATGGATTTGAATATATAAAAGAACTTGCTGTTATTGATGAGGACGATGCTGAAAATTATCACGTTTATCTTGAAGAAGTAATGGAAAGTTTTAGTGAGCTGGCAAATAAGAATAATATTGCCGTCATTTTAATTACAGAAGCTTCGTCTGAGTGTACTGGTGAAAGACCGGGGCTGAAATGTTTCCGCAAAAAAATGGCCATTCCGAATGGTGCAGATATGGTTTTGCTGCTTTATAACGATAAGGTTTCTTACAGGTTGATTAAAAATGATGAAGAAGAGGTTGACGAAAAATGGGTAGCTCAAAGGTCCAGCGAAGGGCAGTGGGATTCTGCTGTTGAAGATGCCTCTTTGTTTATAGCAAAAAACAAACGGGGCGGACTGGGCGTAATCCCGGTAAAAAGAAATAATCTTACCGGGGAATATATTTTTTTAGTATTTTAATTGTGCTTCAATCTGTCTGTCTTTTTCTTCTTCATTTGCAACAAGAGCAGCAAACTCGTCTTTACCAAAAGTTTCTCTAAGTTCTTCTTTTTCTTCGCACTTTTCTACAAGCTCTTTCAGCTCTTTTCCTATTTTACAGTAGGCTTCATAAGTTTTTTTTAAAAAGTCAAAGATTTCCTGTTCGCCTGATTTATCAATAGCCTCATTGCGGTAAGCTTCATCAAGATACAGCCTTTTCAGAAAAATCCGGTTTTCTTCGGCTGTATCATACTTTTCAACCTTCATGTCATCAATTTTCTTAAGAAGTTCGTAGATTTTTTCTCTCATAATTATCTCCTGAGTTTAAAGAAATGCAGGCAGTTCGCAAGCTTTATTTATGGCGTTTTTCGTATTCTTCGCTGTTTTTGTTGAGCCAGTCATTAAAGCCGGCAAAAGCATCTTCTGTAGTAACGATGAGCGACTGCAAAAGCTTTTCTCCAAACTCACCGGTTTTTGAAGCCGCAATCGCAGCCTTGTTGTTGCAGAGTTCAACAGATTTATCTATAGTTGCTTCCCATATTTCTTTAGTCCAGTTTCCACCACATTTCTGGTAATAATACAGATAGGTAGAGTCAATTATATTCTGCTCGTATTTTTCGATTTTATGCCCAAGTTCCTTCTGAACCTGCTTGTACAAATTATCAGCAGTTGCCTTTTTAGCATTAAAAGCAAAAACATGAGCAGCCATAAGAATAATAACAAATAAGCTGATAGCCTTTTTCATAACTTATCCTCCATAAATATAATATAGTGGTTTTAGCGAAAATGACAAGTTATTTTTTTATTTATAATGATTTCAACAATCTGTCAATAGATGGCAATTCAAGTCCATAATCCTTCCAGCAGGCGAGTTCTGGTGCGAGTTTTTTACCAGGCTCGTGGAAATCGGAACCGGCAGTCATTATCAGATTTTTATCCTTTGCAATTTGATAGAGGTGTTTTGTTGTTTTTTCATCAAAGGTTGAATAGAAGGTTTCAATTCCATCAAGTCCGGCATTCATAAAATCCTGGAGAAGCTCATCAAACAACGCATCCTGATTTTCAAACTTTCGTAAATTAAAATAGGAATGCGCCCAAACTGCCTTTCCGCCTGCTGTATGAATAAGCTTAATGCCATCAATAAAATTAATTTTTTCTTCACGCTCAACAAAAGCTTTGCCGGTGTCAGAAAGATAAGCCGTAAAAAACGAATCAAAATCTGTAAGATTTTCTGCCTCAAGTAGTTCCTGATTTTCCGGGTTATAGAAGACAGCCCTTGCAAGTTCAGGTTTTCCAACAGTACCTTTTTTGTTTGCAATTGCATTTTCAAAATCAACTTTATAGCCAAAGCTCATAAACTTTTCAACAATATTTTTTGCACGCATCAGCCGCTTGTTTTTCTGCTCTTCCATCTCTTTTTTTAATACTTCATTTTCTGGATTAATTCCGTAGCCTAAAAGATGAAATCCCTTGTTCTTTGCAAGACTTTTGATTGTATAGGTACAGGACAGTTCAACACCTGGAATTACCGTTATGCCGTATTTTTTGCCAAAGGTGCTGCAATCTGGAATCTGTTCAATTGTATCGTGGTCGGTTATGGCGATTGTTTGAAGACCCATATTTTTTGCAGTTTTAATGATTTCTTCTACCGATAAGGTTCCGTCTGAATAAGTTGAGTGAATGTGAAGGTCTACGGTTTTCATAATTGCCCCCTGATTTTTTTCCTGGCGATTTCTATTACTACTACTATGAAAAATGCAGGAGAAAATTGATAGTTTTTGAAGATTCTTATGGAATTAATAACTTATGAAAATGGTTTTATAGTAATTGTATTTCTTATATTCTTTGATTCATACAGAAGTTTGTCTGCGGCGGAGAACATATCTTTTATAAGACCATCACCGTAAACTGCGCCAAAACTCATGGATAAATGCATATTCGGACATTCTTCCAGCTGAATGTTTACAATTGACTTACGGATTTTTTCCAGACGGTCTTTAAGGATTTCCAGTGTAATATCCTTAAAGGAGATTAAAAACTCGTCGCCTCCATAGCGCACAATATTGTCTGAGTCGCGCACTGATTGTTGAAGAACTTCGGCAATTGCTGTAAGAACATTGTCTCCATATAGATGACCATAGGTGTCGTTTATCTGCTTGAATAAATCAATATCTGCAATTACAAGGGCAGTGCAGGATTGTGAAGCAAGATGCTCATCGTAAAACTTTCTGTTTTTTACATGGGTCAGGGAATCTGTATAAATTTTATTTTGTATCTCATTTATTTCTTTGTTTTTTTCTGAAAAACCCAGGATAACACTTTCATCATCAATGCGGATAATTCTTAATTCTCCGTAAATACCGTAATTATTTCTGTATTTTCGTGTAAGGCTTTTTCCAAATTGAAGCTTGCTTAACGCATTGCATGTTGTAACAGGTTGAACCAGCGGGCGGTCTTCTTCGTAGACTCCATATTTAAGGTACAGAGCAGCCAGTTCATCGAAATGTGGAAACTCATTATGTATTCCAAGATTTTCAAAAAGAGGACTTCCTATTTCTAAAAAATTGATTTTTCCTGTATAGAAATTGACTTCACAGATTGTGTTGTATTCATACATAAGCGCACTGATAATACGCTTAAGCCTGGAATTCTCATTTTGTAAAGCTGTATACTCGTCCATAAGGAAATTATAAGATGATAATACTTATTATTCAAATAAAAAAAACGGTGAACCATAAGGGCTCACCGTTTTAAAGAAGCTATTTTTTCTCAGAGTCATCCTCATCGTCATCTTCAACGAGTACAGTCTTCTTAGTAACAACAACCTTCTCGCCGTAGCAGGAGAACATCTGTTCAACCTTTTCTTTATCCATTTTTGGAGTAATAAGGCTGATAAGAGGAACAAGAATAAGACCGCCAACCATTGCAATGGCACCGCAGTTGATTGGAGATTTGATAAAGCGGATTGCAGGGAACATGTTTACAACTGTAAGTACAACACCCCAGATAAAGTTTGCCCAAACTGCAGCTTTTGTAACTTTCTTAGAGAATAAGCCGTAAAGGAACGGAGCAAGGAATGAACCTGCAAGAGCACCCCATGAGTAACCCATAAGCTGAGCAATATATGGAACCTTGTCTGGATTCAGGGCGATTATAACAGAAACTGCAATAAAGATTACGATGAAGATTCGCATTACAAGAACTGTCTTCTTTTCATCATCTTTTTTCATGCAGGTAATCTTAAGCATATCCAGAGTTAATGTTGAGCTTGAAGTCAAAACCAGTGACGACAAAGTAGACATGGAAGCCGAAAGAACGAGTACTACAACAATACCGATTAAAACATCTGGAAGAGTTGAAAGCATTTGTGGAACAATGTTGTCGTAAACAATTCCTTTTGCTCCGTGAATGGCAGGGAAATCAAAGAGTCGTCCAAAACCGCCAAGAAAGTAACAGCCACCGGCAATTACTACTGCAAATACTGTAGAAACAACTGTTCCTGTTTTTACTGCTTTTTCAGATTTAATTGAATAGAACTTGCCAACCATCTGAGGAAGACCCCAGGTTCCAAGAGAAGTGAGGATAATTACACCAAGAAGGTTGAGAGGATCCGGCCCAAAGAAGGAAGCAAACATACCGTTCATTCCCTTGAGGGCTGGAGCGGCAACACTTGGGTCACCAGGAATCTTAGAAAGCTTGTCGAGGGCAGACAAGAAGCCACCCTGTCCAGCGATTACTGCAGCAATTACTGCAATGATACCGCCAAGCATGATTAGTCCCTGGATAAAGTCGTTGATTGCTGTTGCCATGTAACCACCGAGGATTACGTAAACTGCTGTAAGAATTGCCATGCCGATTACGCACCATTTGTAATCAATATCAAAGGCAAGTCCAAAAAGTGTAGAAAGACCTTTATACAAAGAAGCTGTATATGGAATAAGGAAAATAAATGCAATTACAGCTGCGGCAATTCTGAGTGATTTGCTGTCGTAGCGTTTTCCAAAATAATCCGGCATTGTTTTTGCATCAAGGTGATGAGTCATAACGCGTGTGCGGCGGCCCATAACAACCCAGGCAAGCAGGGAACCGAGGAATGCATTTCCAAGTCCAATCCAGGTTGATGAAATACCGTATTTCCATCCGAACTGTCCGGCATAACCAATAAATACTACTGCAGAAAAGTAAGATGTACCGTAAGCAAAGGCTGTGAGCCACGGACCAACATTTCGTCCGCCAAGTACAAATCCATTAATATCTTTTGCCTGTCTGCGGGAATAAATACCAACCCCAATCATTACAGCAAAGAAGATAAGCAGCATAAGAATCTTAAGAATCATAGTTAGAACTCCTGAGTTTAAAGAAACGTTTTTTGTTAAGTTACTGTACATAGTAACAAAACATCAGGAGCGTGTCAACCCTTAATCTTCTTCATCATCTTCCTGACTTCGTCTTTGTACATTGTCTTTAATTCCGGCGGATTTAAGACTTCCACTGCAGAACCAAAGCGAAGGGCCCAGTAGAGGGTTTCTTTCAGCTGATTAGATTCAAAGGTCAGCAGAACAGAGCCGTCCCGCTTTTGCTTACAGGTTTGATTTTTGTGCCAGGTTCTTTCAAGGATATATGTGTTTACAGATTTATCAAAAAGTAATTCTATTTTCTGCGGTTTTGTGGCAGTGTTCCAGATTCCAAAGCTTGGGTCCACATGAATCTTATTGGCGTAATCAGGGTCCGGGGCAAAATCTTCTCCGAGAGTTATGTTTTTCATTCGGGCCAGAGTAAACGTTGCAAACTCTTTGTATTTTGTTGAATAGCCCAGAATATACCAGTCACCTTTCTGGTTGTAGATTTTATATGGATAAAGCTCGTGCGGTTTCCAGGTAGTTGCGCTTATAGAACGGTAATCAAAACTCATAATCTTGTGAAGCTTTGTTGCCTTAAACACAGAATTAAAAACCTCTTCGTCTATCGCAGGAATCGGATCGGCAATAAACTCAACATCATTCATAAAGCTTGTCTGCACTTCAACCTGATTCGGCAGCATCTGCGAAAGTGTTTCGTAAACTTTTGTAATTGTATCTTTAAGCGGTGTGTTATTGTAGCGTTCCATGAGCGGTAGAATCCCGGTGATTGCAAAAACTTCGCTTTCGGTAAGCATCATATTTTTTACAAAATAAGTATTGTCGCTGTAGTAATAACCTTTTCGCAGGCGGTCGTACTCAATCGGTGCATTATAATAGATTTTAAGTTCATCAATATCGCGTAAGATTGTACGGCGCGAAACCTCCAGCTCTTTTTCAAGCCTTGCAACGCTCGGATAGCTGAGATTCTGAATAGCCTGTTCAATTTTAAAAAGACGCAGCGGCTTTGTATGATTCTCTTTTGGTTTTCTACTCATAAAATTATTATAACATAGAAAAATCAATCATTATACAAAATTATTCTATTTTTATAATAGAAATGAATGAGGAAAAATGGCATTATATCAGTTATGATTAAGAACACTTTTTTGGAGTACGGTTATACACTTGAAGAAATTGAAAACAGAGTAAACAATACTTTTTACGAGATTTTTGAAAAGACCTGGAGCCGCTTTTATTTTGAAGGCATTGGTAATACCGGTTATTTTATGGATACAGGTAACTGCGATGCACGCACCGAAGGTATGTCTTACGGTATGCTTATGTGCGTTATGCTCGATGTTGACGGCGATAAAAAAGAATACTTTGACCGTATGTGGAAGTTCGCAATGGACTTTATGTATATGGACGAAGGATTTATGAAAGGTTATTTTGCCTGGTCTGTTTCTCCTGATGGAAAGAAAAATGCTTTTGGTCCTGCACCTGATGGCGAAGAGTTTTTTGCAATGGCTCTTTTCCTTGCCGGAAGAAAATGGGGCGATGGAGAAGGAATATACAATTACACAAAATGGGCTAAGAAGATTTTACACACCTGTCTTCATCATACGGCTGCAATGTGGGATCCTGAAACAGCCAATATACGGTTTGTACCAGGCTGTAAGTTCAGCGATCCGTCTTACCATCTTATGCATTTTTACCATTTTTTTGCGCAGTGGGCAGATGAGGTTGACAGACCTTTCTGGAAGCGGGCAGAGCAGGCAAGCCGCGAGTTTTTGATTAAAGCATGTCACCCTAAAACAGGTATGAATCCTGAATATGCCAAAATGGATGGAAGTCCTGAGCCTTATGGTCCGCCGGAAGGTCACGGAGATTTTTACAGCGATGCGTACAGAACAATTGCAAATATTGGTCTGGATGTTCTTTGGAATGGGGATGAGAATAAATGCGGCGGTAAAAAAGAAGCCTTTTCTAAAATTGCCGATAACTTAATTACGTTCTTTGCTGATATTCCGACAGATTCTTTCTATAAATATAAGCTTGATGGAACTCCGGTTCTGCTGCCAGACGGTAAACCGGAAAAGGCACTCCATCCAATCGGACTGCTTGCAACTCTTGCTCAGGGTACTTTGGCCTGTTCTCCTGCTGTAAAATCAGCTGCCGAAAAAATTGTGCGCCGCTTCTGGGAAACTCCGCTCCGTGAAGGTGAACGCCGCTACTACGATAACTGCCTTTATCTGTTTGCAATGATGGCTCTGAGCGGAAAATATAAGGTGTAAGCATGCGACAAAAGTTTACTTTCAGACAATTTATAGTTCCTCACATCGGGAAAAAATTAGCCTTTATGCTGCCCGCCGTTTTTATGATGGGCTTTACACTTTCCATACTCATCATCATCGGCTGGGGAACAGACCCTGCAAGTTTTATGAACCTTAATATTGCCGCCGCAACCGGACTTTCGCTCGGCAACACTCAGGTTATAGTTTATTCAATCATGCTGATTTTTACGCTGATTTTCGGGGCGGAAAAAATTGGCTTTGGTACTCTTGCCAATATGATTTTTATCGGTTACATTGCAGACTTTTTCTGCTGGGTGTGGGAAAAAAGCGGTTTTACTGCATTTATGATGGAAACAACGCTCCCGGTAAAAATCCTGTTTTTTGTCCTTACGATTATTGTTTTTGTAATTGTTGCTTCAATCTACATAAACGCACAGCTCGGAACTGCTCCTTATGATGCACTTCCTTCTATTATAAGCAGCGGTATACAAAAGGTGCCGTTCTTCATCATCCGTATTCTGTTTGATTTTTCTGCAATTGTAATCGGTCTTTTAGCTGCCTGGCTTGGCGGAAAAGGTATTCAGGGGTCGGTAATCGGCTCGGTTTGCATGTCTGTAATGCTGGGGCCGGTGATTTCTGTGGTGAGTAAACCGCTGGCCAGGGTGCTGAATGGGGAAGAAAAATAATTTTTTACAATAAGTAATTTTTTCCTTGCGTTATTCTCAAAAGCGTTTTATACTTAACACGTGAACGGAAATTCACGAGAAACACAATAATTGTGCACATTTATAAAACGGAGTAAAACTATTTACCACAAGCTTTCTGAAGAAAAACAAAATGCTCT
>JAEETM010000089.1 GCA_016290335.1 Treponema sp.
AAGATTACGCTTGAAGTAAAATTAAAAATGCAATCTATAGCAATTACACAAAGGCAATCGCTTGAAGCTGCTTAGTTACATATCATTATATTAGGATTGGAATTTACACCGAAATTTGGACTTGACCCCAATTTGCTGAAAAAAATACGTAAAACTGTCAGTTGATGAAGAAATACCCCCAAGAATTGCCTGTAAGGTAAGTAAATAAGTTTTTAAGAAGGGGTGGGACGTTGCGGGGTGGCGCAGAATAATTGTATTTCTTGTATAGAATTGTATTGATAGTTTCGCACAGCGAAACTAAAAACACTTTTACCCCGCAGAAGGGGTAGCGGAAGCCGTAAACACTTAATTATAGTTGGCAATTTGTTGTACGGCTTCCCTGAGTTTTTCGAAGAAAAACTCGTAGTAATTTTACGGCTGGAGCGAGGGGAAGGCTTTCCCCTCCTATCCTCTTTTATGGATTAACAGTTGTTTTGTAAGCAACCTTCATTCCGTTGCCGTCTTTTACCAATTCTACCATTACAGCAGATTTGATTGGATTGTGGCGTGCATCGAAAGTGAGGTGACCTGTTACGTAGTCGCCGTTTGTTGCTTCAAGGGCATCGCGAACTGCAGCAATATTGTCTGCTCCGCCTGCCTTAAGAATAGCATCTTTAATCATGTAAACTGAATCATATCCGAGAGCTGCGAAAGATGTTGGTTCCTTGTTGTACTTAGCTTTGAAGTTTTTAACATATTTTACTACAGCTGCATCTGTTGAGTCTGCGGCATAGTGGTTTGAATAGAAACCGTTCAAAACTTCGTCACCAGCATTTTCTGTAAGTCCGTCCCATCCATCAGCACCAACGATTGGACATGTAATGCCCTGAGCGCGGAGCTGTTTAGCAATAAGAGCTACAGTTGCATAGTAGTCTGGGAGATAAACAACATCTGGATTCTGGTTCTTAACCTTTGTAATCTGAGCGTTGAAGTCTTTTTCACCTGTTGAATAAGATTCTTTTGCTACGATTACTCCACCGTGAGCTTCGAACTCTTTTACATAGTTTTCTGTAAGACCAACTGAGTAGTCGTTTCCAATATCATAAAGGATAGCGGCTTTCTTTGCGCTGATGTTTTCTGCAGAGAACTTTCCACCTACTGTACCCTGGAATGGGTCGATAAAGCAGGCACGGAATACGTAAGGAATTGTTTTTCCGTTTGCATCAATTGTGATGTTTTCTGCTGTTGCAGCAGGAGCCATCTGAATTACTTTTGCAGCCTGTGACTGGTCTGTAATAGCTTTTGTACAACCAGATGTCAAAGAACCAACGATGATTTTACATCCATCCTGAACTGTAAGCTTTTTGAAAGCTGATACTGTTTTAGCTGGGTCACCTTCATCATCTTCTGCAATAAGCTGAATCATTTTACCGTTGATTCCGCCGGCAGCGTTGATTTCTGCAACTGCAAGTTCAGCACCGTCTTTAGCTTCTACACCATAAACTGCAACTGCACCAGACAAAGGTCCGATACATCCGATTTTAATCGTGTTTGAATCTTTTTTTGCACAGCCGATTGAAGAAAGAGCCATTAAAGCAACTGCTGCACCAAAAACAATACGATTTGTTTTCATAAGTTTTCCTCCGAACTTTAATAATCTTTAATAACTTTAAATATACTAATTTTGCGAAAAACCTGCAAGTAATTGTTATAGCATTCAAGAAATACTATATCTATGCCGAAAATTGAAGAAGGGAAATATTGTATGAAAAAGAAAGCGTTTAGAATTAGTGTTTTAGCTGGCGTTTTGGCTGGTTTTTTATTTTCTCTTATTAGCTGTACATTTGAAATTACAGAAAAAAAACGTATTGCTGACCCGGATTTAAGTAAAGCTTCTAATGGCATTAACATTGGATTAAGAAATAGTAATTCAGATACGTTATATGTTAATATTTTCCGTCAGGATACCACAAATGTTCTGGATTTGGACAATAATGATAAACCAATCATAAATATTGGAGTTCTTTTTCCTTATGTAAAGGGAAACTCAACTAACAACAATACTTTTACTTTTGAAGATGAAAATGTAATTAAAGGACATAAATACCGATATTGTGCAAGATTGTATAGCGAAGCCGATGGTTATACTTATACTAACTGGACTACACCATTTAAAGCTGAAAACGGTCTCACTTCGGATACATCACGTATTTCTTATGGCATTCCACAATCTACTAAGTTTGTTTACGATGCAGCGGCAAAAACTATTACTATAAATGGTGATATTACAGATCCTGTGGGAATGGAAGATAAAGGTGCTAACTATTTTACCAATAATTATAAACCGGCTTTTGTTTTTGCTTCTGATAAAGAGACAAAAGTTTTTGAAGTTGAATCTATTGATAATGGAACTATAATTTATCTTTCCAGCCTGCTTCCTCAAGAGTTTCATGATGTTGAAATTAAGTTCCTTGGTATAGTCGCCCAAAAAGTTGACAGCGAGATAGTTTCTAAAACTAAAGAAACAATAATCAAGAGAATTGTATGGACAGAGCTTTCTTCTCTCTTAAATGATGCACAGAACAGACCTTTTGTAGATAAAAGAGGAGATGCAATTGTTAATAACAAAATCCTTCTGGAATCTCAATACGGACAGTCTGGTTATGATTATGCATCCTACAGTTTTAACTAATCGAGTACGATAAACGAATCCAATCGCCCCGAAACGAGTACGACATAATTGCACAAAAATGTCAAAAATGATAGATTTTTTCTAATGAATACATTAGTTGCTTTATGCACGGTCGGTGCGGAAAAAATCCTTGGTAACGAAATTAAACATCTTGGTTATAAGCTCATTTCGAATGCGCCTGGCCGCGTTACTTTTTCTGGTGATGATGATGCACTTTTCCGCTGCAATTTATGCCTTCGTACTGCCGACCGCCTTTATTTACAGTTAGCAGAATACTCAGCCTCTAATTTTGATGCACTTTTTGACGGTGCCTACTCTATTCAGTGGCAGGATTATCTGCACAAAGATTCTAAAGTTGTTGTAGACAAGGTTCGAGCTCATAAAAGCAAGCTTAATTCAGAACATTCAATTCAGGGAATTGTACACAAGGCAATTTATACAAAATGCGGCGATGTCTGGAAAATGTCTTCCATGCCGGAAAGTGGCGAAGAATCTGATGTCCGCGTTTATATTGAACAGGACAGGGCTTACATCCTGCTGGATTTATCGGGACTGCCTTTACACAAGCGCGGTTACAGGGTTGACGGCGGTATTGCTCCTTTGCGCGAAACTACAGCTGCAGTTCTTTTACAGGAGATGATGTGGCGCCGGAAAACTCCGCTTCACGACCCTTTCTGCGGTTCGGGAACTATTGCAATAGAAGCTACTTTATATGCCTTTAATGTTGCTCCGGGCTTTGGTCGCCGTTTTGCTCTTGAGAATATGCCGTTCTTTAATGCCAAACGGGCTGCAGAAATTAGAAATGATGAAGCTGCAAAAATAAGGACTGATGTTGAAGTCAGAATTACAGGTTCTGATATTGATGATAAAGCGGTTGCCCGTGCAAAGCAGAATGCAGAGTATGCATGTGTTATGGCAGGACGAGCCTTAAAGTCTATTGGAATAAGTGCCCACATCCAGCGGCCAGATTTTATTCAGTCTGATTTTGCAGATTTGTCGGCACCATATGAAGAAGGACTTATTTTATGTAATCCTCCATATGGAGAGCGGCTTGGCGATGAAGAACAGGCTCGCGAATTATACGAAAAAATGCATTGTCTGTGGACTGAGTTCCCGGACTGGAATCTTGGAATTATTACTTCTAATGATTCTTTCCAGGAATGCTTTGGTCATAAGGCAAATCATATAAAAGCTCTTAAAGCTGGAAATCTGGATACCAAGTTTTATTCATATATTAGGAAATAGATATGGCGATTATTGTAGAACATGACAAAAGACGAAAAGAAATCCTTGAAAAATCTCTAGAAGTATTTGCTTCTGAAGGTTATGAAGATGTGACTTTTCAGAAAATTGCAGACCGCTGCGGAATTACTCGAACTACGCTTTATATTTATTTCAATAACAAGCGCGATATTTTTCTTGGAAGCTTAAAGCAGGTTTTGAGCGAAATGGAGTTTTCCATCAAAGAGATTGTAAGCGATGATTCTTTGACTGCCGAACAGGCTTTACGAAAAATGGGTGGCATAATTGTTGATTACTGTGAACAGAATGTAAAAATGTTCAGTGTTTTACTGGATTATCTTTTGCAGCTTAAAAAAACTGGTGCAGATACAAATGAAAAAGTTACAAGGCGGGTGCTCAGACTGCGTCACCTTACAAGTACACTTATAATCCGCGGTATACAAAACGGCGAGTTTAAAAATCTTAATGTTCATAAGATTAATGAACTCATATACAGCCTTGTTGAATCATCACTTTTTAGAATTGCAGTTCTTAATCAGACTGACATGACAGAAATCAGAGACGCCCTTAATTTAGTTATTGACGGTTTCCTGAACAAATAAACTAATTTTCAAAGGTTTTTCATTTAAAAACTACATCATTGTCTCACCTTATCCCATGCTATACTTCAATCAGAAAGCTGTTATAGTTGTGATTTTTCCAGCTCTGGCAGCAAATATTGGAGGAAAGTATGAAAAAAATCGTTTTGGCTATTGCTTCTGTTGCATTAGCACTCAGTTTGGTTTCTTGTGCCTCAACAAAGGCAGAAGATGAAGTTATTGAAGCTCCAGAAGGTATGGAAGCTCAGGAAGATGACGGACTTCTTCATCTTGAGTACAAATACATTGGACAGGCAAAAGGTTCTACCTGTACAAAAATCCCTGCTTCACAAATCATTACTAACAAAGATTATTCAAAGCCAACTCCACTCGACATTTATTGTGATGCTCCAGAAGAAGTTGAGTTCCTTGGACAGAAATGTGTAAAAATCCCTTCAAATGGTGATGGAAACATTCGTGTAATCTGGTTGTTCGACAAACCAATTGATGCTGCATCAGTAAGCTCTTTCTCATTCTCTTGCGCTGGTCTTGATATTCCTATGGATAACACCTGGACTGCAAACATTGCCCTTATGTATAACAACGATATTACAAGCGGCGAGCATGCAACTGCAATGTATCCAATCGCAGCCGGCCTGGACGAGTTCCTTACAAGAACTTATGACCTTAATTCTGCAGAAGGAAAAGAAGGTCTCTGGGGCAACGGATATAAACCTGAAGGACAGTTTATGGGTATTCAGATTTACTATGGTGGCCGCGACCCAATCTTTATTAAGGATTTGATTCTTAAATAATCTTTCGGCTTTTTTACTTTTAATGTTTTTTATAAAAGAGCTTGAGTTCGTCTTGTAAACTGATTATACGGTACGGGGCGAACTCATTTTTTATACTTTTTCGAACACTTTTCCGTGCAACATTTTTCCCACAACATTTTTCCCACTTTTACTAAATCCGTGCTAAAATATTTTTATGGAAAAATTTATTTTAGCTTTGGACCAGGGAACCACTTCTTCCCGCGCAGTCATTTTTAACAAAAAGGTACAGAAAATCTCTACAGCTCAGCGGGAGTTTCCGCAGCACTTTCCACATCCGGGTTGGGTTGAACACGACCCCGAGGATATTTTTACAAGCCAGCTTTCGGTAATGAAAGAAGCTGTTTTAAAGGCAGGCATTTCTGCAGAACAGATTGCCGCAATTGGAATTACGAACCAGCGCGAAACCGTCATCCTCTGGGATAAAAATACAGGCAAGCCGGTTTACAACGCAATTGTGTGGCAGTGCAGAAGAACGGCTAACATTGCTGATGAACTGATTGCTTCGGGCAACGGAGATATGATTCGCAGAAAAACCGGTCTTTTGCCAGATGCTTATTTTTCCGGCACAAAAATAAAATGGATTCTTGATAATGTTTCGGGTGTTCGCGAACGTGCTTATAAAGGCGAAATACTTGCGGGAACTGTAGATACCTGGCTCACCTGGCGACTCAGCGGAGGAAAGGCTCACGTTACTGATTATACAAATGCGTGCCGTACAATGCTGTTTAATATCCATACTCTGGAATGGGACAAGGATCTTTTAAAGCTTCTTGATATTCCGGAATCAATTCTACCGCAGGTAAAGGATTCTTCTTTTATTTATGCCAAGACTGATAAAAAGGTCTGCGGTTTTGAAGCTCCGATTGCTTCGCTTATTGGAGACCAGCAGGCGGCACTTTTTGGTCAGGCCTGCTTTGAACAGGGAGAAATGAAGTCCACTTATGGAACAGGCTGCTTCCTGCTTATGAACACTGGTTCCAAACCAATTGATTCAAGACACAAGCTTCTCACTACGATTGCGCTTGGGTTGGACGGAAAAATCCAGTATGCGCTTGAAGGAAGTGTGTTTATTGGTGGTGCGCTGATTAAGTGGTTGAGGGATGAACTTGGAATTATAAACTCGGCTCATGAGTGTGATATTCTGGCAGCCCAGGTGAAGGATTCAAACGGAGTGCTTCTTGTTCCGGCTTTTACAGGGCTTGGCGCACCATACTGGGATTCGTATGCACGCGGCACGATTGTGGGGTTAACACGCGGAGCGAATAAAAAGCATATTTGTCGGGCCGCGCTGGAAGCAATTGCTTTTCAGGTGAAGGATGAGATTGAGTGTATGAAGGATGATGCCGGTATTGAGATTGCTTCGCTTAAGGTTGACGGAGGTGCTTCTGTAAGTGATTTGATGATGCAGTTCCAGGCTGACATTCTTAACACTCCTGTTTATCGTCCTGAAAACACAGAAACAACTGTTACCGGGGCAGCATTCCTTGCAGGTCTTGCAGTTGGCTACTGGAGTTCAAAGAAAGAAATCAAAAAGGTCTGGCAGATAAATAAAATCTTTACTCCTGCAATGGAAGAAGCCGAACGTTCAAAGCTTTATGAACAATGGCAGAAGGCTGTAGAACGAAGCCGAAATTGGGAATAAAAAAAGTGCTATGGACTTTTTCAATCAGAAAAAATCCATAACACTTTATCTTTTTTAATACCTGAATCTTAGATATTTTAAGTATGTATTATAAGTTCATCGAGGCCAACTTCAAATAGTCTAGAAAGTACCAGCAGATTATCAATTGTTGGAATGCTCTTGCCTTTTTCCCAATGATAGATAGCCTGAGGGTATTCGAAGTTAAAGATACATTGAACATCATGAATTGTCATCCCTTTTGATATTCGACATTCTTTTATCTTGGCGCCGGTCCTCGTCAGATCGATTTCCGGCCTTATAAAAGTGTTGGTGTTCTCCATTGGCTTAATCTCCTAGATACAAAAACGCACTGGACTTTCATTCTTGAAGAATTCAGTCTTATGCCGCCCTGGCAATTTGCCGATCCAATCATAAATGAAGGATTTGGGCTCTTAATAATTCTTGCAATACCTGTTGATATCGCAACTATTTGCTTTAATACATTACCTAAATCTTGTGAAAGATTTCCAATACTAACGAACATTCTTTTTTCGTACTCCTTGCATTTAAGATAAATCGAGAAACTATGTTTCTCACTGCCAACGGCATTGCGTAGAATTTGTACCTTGATTAAATCAGGGGAACAAATTTCCATCCTCCAAAGACTACCACAAATAAATACACTTGTCATTAAACTTGAAGTTTAAAACATTGTTATTTTTTCAATAATCTTAAACAGTTCAGTACCGCAAGAATCGTAACACCAACATCTCCAAATACGGCAATCCACATGTTACTGATTCCCAAAGCACTCAAAATAAGGATTGCTCCTTTTATTCCAAGTGCGCCATAAAGGTTTTCATAAACTATACGTAAAGTGTTGCGGCTGATTTTTATTCCTTCAACAATCTTACTAGGCTTATCTTCCATTATGATAACGTCTGCTGCCTCAATCGCTGCATCACTTCCCATTGCTCCCATTGCAATTCCTGCA
The DNA here is from genome assembly GCA_016290335.1 of Treponema sp. The sequence goes on from JAEETM010000089.1 coordinate 7,943, forward strand.
TCTGCACGTGCAAGAACAGGAGCATCATTTATACCGTCACCAGTAAAGATGAGAGTGCCCCGTTTCTTTCCGTTTTTTCCTTTGAGGTCATTTAACAGCTCTTCAACCTTTGTAAGCTTATCTGCACTAAGCAGCTGACCAAATGCTTTTTTTAAGCCCAGCTTTTGAGCAACAGTATATGCAGCTCGCTCATTATCACCGGTAAGCATTACAACATTTTCAACACCAATCTTATTAAGCTCTTTTACAGTCTGTGCCGAATCATCTTTTATTTCATCACTGATAACAATATGGCCGCAGTATTTACCTTCGTTTGCAACATGGATTATTGTTCCATCCTGATGTTCAGGGCATTCATCGTATTTAATGTCAAACTGCTCCATAAGCTTTATGTTTCCTGCCAGAACTTCCTTTCCGTTGACTAAAGCCTTAATTCCCTTTCCTGCTATTTCTTCTACATTTTCAAGCTTTACTTCATCACAGCATTTGTCGTGATGAGCGGCTTTAAGCGAGGCGGAAATAGGATGTGTAGAAAACATTTCTGTATGAGTTGCAAGGGCAAGTAATTCTGTTTCTGTAATTGAAGAATCTGTTGCATGAATGTGAGATACAACAAAGTTTCCTTTTGTGAGGGTTCCTGTTTTATCGAACACAGCAGTTTTAGTATGAGCAAGAGCTTCGAGATAAACACTTCCTTTAATTAAGATTCCCTGTCGGGCAGCAGCTGTAATTCCTCCACAGAAAGAAAGTGGAATGGAAATTACAAGAGCACAAGGACAGCTTACTACAAGGAACATAAGGGCTCTGTATACCCAGGTACTCCAGGTTGCCTGCCAGGCCCAATTACCAGTTTTAATCCCGAGCACAATGCTTGGAATGAGTGCAAGCGCAATTGCAGAATAAACAACTATAGGAGTATATACACGTGCAAAACGAGTTACAAACTGTTCGGACTTTGTTTTGTTTTCGCTTGCATTTTCTACAAGCTCAAGGATTCTTGCAAGAGCTGAATCACCTGCATGACGGGTTGTACGGATTTCAAGCACTCCCTGCTTATTGATTGAGCCGGAAAGAACTTCACTTCCAACTCCTACGTGACGTGGAATGCTTTCTCCTGTAAGTGCTGATGTATCTATAAAGCTTTCACCATCTACAACAACACCATCTATTGGGATACGGTCTCCCGGCTTTACAATTATAACTGATTCCGGTTCAACTTCATCTGGAGTAACATCGCGGGTTTCTGCTCCAATTTTGATTGTTGCGTGATCCGGGCGAAGCTTTGCAATTTCTTCGATTGAATCGCGGGATTTATCTACTGCATAATCTTCAAACTTTTCACCAACCTGATACAGAATCATAATGGCAACGGCTTCTTCATATTTTCCAAGAAGTATTGCACCTATTGAAGATACAGACATTAAAAAGGCTTCGTCCATTAGTCTTCCATGGAAAAGATTTGAAACAGCGCCAATTACAATATCTTTTCCCGTAATGATATAGGCCGCAAAGTAAAGTCCCATAAAAACTACTTTATGAACCAATTCTATTCTGGTAATTTGCGGGAGCCATTTTGCAACAGGCAGATGTTCAATTACAAGCCCAAGAACAAAAAGAACTGCGGCAAAAATCAATTGCTTTACTGTAAGCTCTTTTTCTTCGTCATCGTGTGAGTGTTCATGCGAGTGACTGTGAGAATGACCATGCTCGTGACCACAACAGCAGGAGCATTCCTCGTGTGAGTGTGAATGCTCGTGATGTTCATGGTGTTCATGATGATGTTCGTGATGCTCGTGATGTTCATGTTCATGATGATTATGTTCTAATTCTTCTTTTTCCATTTTTTTCTCCTATTTTAATTCAAGTATATGTTCAAATCCGCATTCAAGAATGCTCTTTACATGCTCGTCCGCAAGACTGTAATAAATGATTTTTCCCTGCCGTTTTGGCTTAACAAGATTAGCTTCTCTCAAAGTATGCAGCTGATGTGAAACTGCTGAAATTGACATTCCCAATATGGCCGAAATATCACAGACACAGAGTTCACTTTTATCAAGTGCATAAAGAATCTTTACCCTTGTTGTGTCGCCAAAGATTTTATAAAAATCTGATAAATCAAAAAGAGTTTCATCAGGAGGAAAAGTATTACGAACTGCGTTTACCGTTTCCTCGTGAATTACTCCATTCTCAAAGTTTTCCTCTTTTTTCATAACGCCTCATTGATTATAAAAAGATTATGCTATTTAAAATAACATTTGCATAGTTGCTCAATTGAACAACTATGCAAATAATAGCTTCATTTGAATAATTATGCAAGTGTTTTTTTTAATCAGTTGGTTTTATCAGCCTAACGCAACATCAAGAATCATCATGAGGGCAAAGCCGAGCATAAAGGTAATTGTGCCCCAATTGGAATGTTCGCCTTCTGCCATTTCCGGTACAAGCTCTTCTACAACAACATAAATCATGGCACCGGCAGCAAAGCTTAAAAAATAAGGAAGGATTGGTAGCAGACCAGCAACCGGTTCGACAATTCCGGAAAGTTCTGAATTGCAATTCCGAGTGCAAGAGAAAGTGCCCCTGCTTCGGTAATTTGTGCAGAACCTGAAGCCCAGCCTGCATATAAAATGCCAACTGCTGCAGGAACAAATGCAAGCTTTCCACGGTCTGCAGACATTTCCATAGAAGGAATAAGAAGACCTTTTGCGATTATGTAATTCATAAGGTTATTTTAGAATAATTTACAGTGCTTCTTCAACGGCCTTTCTAACGTCGTTCATATCAACGGTTGGTTCAAAGCGGGCGATTACTTTTCCTTCGCGGTCAATTAAAAACTTTGTAAAGTTCCATTTAATGTAGGCTTTGTCGCCAAAAGCTTTGTTGTTAAGGTTGGCAAACTTATTGAACATGGCATTTTTGATTCCCTTGCCAAAGCCTTCAAATGGTTTTTCTGTAGCAATAAAGGCAAACAAAGGATCTGCATTTTCGCCGTTTACATCAATCTTTGCAAACTGTGGAAAATCAAAGATCTCAAACCCCTTATCCTTTGTAAGAATCCAGACTAACTTCGTTTCCCTTTCGGTCTTTTACTGTAAAATCGTAAACTGTTTTCATTTGTTTCTCCATAAAAATATTCTTCTCTCTTTTTAAAAGATAATAAAAATAATATTGGGAAACAACTGAATAAAATGATATTACAAAAAATCATATTGTTAGTTTTATCTAACATTATGATTTATGACAGGATTAATGTTTATTATTTTTCTGATTTTGTAAGAATGTATTAACGTGAGTATATGCAGAACAGGAGTGCCCGCAGGAACCGCAGTTGCCGCCACAGGAGGGATGGCGACCTCTGCGTTTATCTTTTACCATAGAGGTAATTATGCCGGCCACAATGAGAATTAGTACTAGAGTGATGATAGTTGTTCCTAACATAAAAACCTCCTTTACAACTTATGCCTTACGTGGCTTTCGGAATAATGCCCAGCCGAATACACCGATTACAGCAATTGCAAGAATGAATCCTACGATATTACCGTTACCGCTGAACATGCTTCCAAGCTGGTATACTACAAAGGCTACTGCATAAGCAAGTCCACACTGCCAGCCGATTGCAGCCCAAGTCCATTTACGGCTGTTCATTTCGCGCTTGATAGCACCGATTGCCGCAAAACATGGAGCACACAACAGGTTGAAAATAAGGAATGACATACCAGCCGGATGAGTAAATGCTTCTGCAAGAGCAGCCCAGGTATCAGCACCACCGTAAAGAACACCCATTGTACCAACAATATTTTCTTTTGCAACAAGACCTGTAATGGAAGCAACAGCAGCCTGCCAGTTACCCCAACCTACAGGAGCAAAAATCCAGGCGATAAGTCCGCCAAGCTTAGCAAGAATACTTACATCCATCTGATCTTCTTCAAGCATTCCAAAGCCTTCTTCTGCCCAGCCAAAGTTAGAAAGGAACCAGATTACGATTGTAGAAAGAAGGATGATTGTACCGGCCTTCTTAATGAATGACCAGCCACGTTCCCACATAGAGCGCATTACATTTCCAAATGTTGGCCAGTGGTAAGCAGGAAGCTCCATTACAAACGGAGCAACTTCACCCATAAAAGGCTTTGTCTTTTTAAGGATAATTCCAGAACAGATGATTGCAGCAATACCAATAAAGTAAGCTGATGTTGCAACCCATGCAGAACCACCAAAAATAGCACCAGCTACAAGAGCAATGAACGGAACCTTAGCACCACAAGGAATAAAGGTTGTTGTCATGATTGTCATGCGGCGGTCGCGTTCATTTTCGATTGTACGGCAGGCCATAATTCCAGGAATACCACAACCAGTTCCAATAAGAACAGGAATAAATGATTTACCGGAAAGTCCAAAACGGCGGAAAATACGATCAAGAATAAATGCAATTCGTGCCATGTAACCGCAGGCTTCAAGGAATGCAAGGAAGATGAACAGAACAAGCATCTGTGGAACGAAACCGAGAACTGCACCAACACCGGCAACAATACCGTCAAGGATTAAACCACTAAGCCAGTCTGCACAGCCGATTGCTTCAAGTCCGCTTCCAATAAGGGCAGGAATACCAGGAACCCATACACCAAAGTCAGCAGGATCTGGCCCCTCTTCTCCATACTTGGCAGCCATTTCATTAGCTTCGGCTAACACTTCCGGAGTAATTTCCATTGGTTCAGAAGCTTCCATTGTTTCATCATCTACAACTATATAAGTTGATTCACCATTTTCGTATGCTTCAAGGATTGCGGCTGTATCGCCATACTCTTCGGCAGCCTCTTCGTAAGCACCGGTACCAATTCCAAACAGGTGATAACCGTCACCGAACAAACCGTCGTTTGCCCAGTCGGTAGCAGCAGCACCAACAGTTACCATAGAAACATAATAAACAAGCCACATTACAACTGCAAAAATCGGGAGTGCAAGCCAGCGGTTTGTAACAACCTTATCAATCTTGTCTGAAGTTGTGAGCTTTGTACGGTTTTTCTTTGTAACACACTTTTTGATAATAGATTCAATATATTTATATCTTTCTGCTGTAATAATTGATTCAGAATCATCATCGAGTTCTTTTTCACATGATTTAATATCTGCTTCAATGTGAGAAAGTTTGTCCTGACTTACACCAAGAGCAGCAATTACCTTTTCATCACGTTCAAAAAGTTTTACAGAATACCAGCGGTGCTGCTCTTCCGGCAAATCGTGAACAATTGCTTCTTCAATATGTGCCAGAGCATGTTCTACGCAGCCTTCAAAACGATGCTTGTAAAGCATTGGCTTACGTGCATTAGCTTTGTTTACTGCAATTTCTGCAGCTTCAAGACAACCAGTTCCCTTCAAAGCAGAAATCTCTACTACAGGGCAGCCAAGCTCCTGCTCCATTGCATCAATGTGAATCTTGTCACCGTTTTTCTTTACAACATCCATCATGTTAACGGCAACTACCATAGGAATACCAAGCTCTGCAAGCTGAGTTGTTAGATAAAGGTTTCGCTCAAGGTTTGTACCGTCTACAATGTTTAAGATTGCATCAGGACGCTGCTGAACAAGATAATCTCTTGATACTACCTCTTCCAGTGTATATGGAGAAAGTGAATAAATACCAG
>JAEETM010000090.1 GCA_016290335.1 Treponema sp.
GCAGAGGCCCTCTTGCAGGACCCGTATGTGCCGGTGCCGTTATTTTACCCGCTGATTTTCCAGTTGAAATATTAAATGACTCAAAAAAGCTTTCCGAAAAAAAACGTATTGCTGCAGAAGCTGTAATAAAAGAAAAGGCCTGCTGGGGAATAGGGCTTGTTGATCATACAACAATTGATAAAATCAATATACTCGAAGCGAGCATGCTTGCAATGAAGCTTGCTTATGACGAAATGATGAAAAAGCTGCCCGAATGGTGTAAAGAAAATGGAGTGGATTTTTCTATTGTAAGTATAAGCAGTATTACAGATGGAACCCGCTGCCCTGATGTACCTGTGCCGTGTAAATGTGAACCAAAGGCGGACGGAAAATATCCGTGTGTTATGGCAGCTTCAATTCTTGCAAAAACCTGTCGTGATAATATTATGATTGAAATGGATAAGCTGTACCCTGAATACGGGTATAAAAAACATAAGGGCTATCCTACGGCAGAGCATAGAGCTGTATGCCATAAGATAGGCCCTTCACCAATTCAACGAATGTCGTTTAAGTATTAGTTTTCTGAATCTGGAGTTTCTGCTGCAGGTGTTTTTTTGCTTACTACGTGGATTCGGCCTGTGCGTTTAATACCGTCATTTGGATTTGTTGCAGCACTGCTGTCTTTTTTCATTCTGTAAACTTTTTTGCCGGTTGAATCAGCAGCTTTATCTGCACCCTTGCCACCGTATTTTGCATCCTTTGCAGCTTTCTTTTCTCTGGCAGCCTTTTGTCTTGCTCTTCGGTCCTTCTCAATAAAATCAAGTGATTTGTCTAAGCCCTGTAAGAACTCGCGCATGTCTTCTGAAAAAATTGCTATCTGATGGCGGTCTGCTTCTCCACCGTCGCGGTTTTTGCTTTCTACAATCTGAAGGAATACATCACCTGTACGGTTTTCTTTTACATTGAAAAAATATGAACGATTATCAAGATGGATTTGAGTTGTATAAAGTTCTCCACGTGCACCCATTGTTTACTCCTTAAAATAAAATATATTCAAGGAAAATACGCAAAGAACCTTCCCTGAAAATGTTACTAAAAAATAGCATAATATGTCAAAGTTTTCAAGTCATATGCCTGGTGTTGTATGCCTGGTGTATTATTCAACCTTTTTAATTATAGCCAGGAAATCAAGACCAGTCATAATATTGTCAGGGCGGAAGGATTTTCCGTCAGGAAGTTCCATAAGCTCGGTTTCTACAACACCAAGAACAGCATCAAAGTCAGGGTTCTTTAAGTCTACGTCTTTAATCGGGCTTTTTGGATTTGTCATTTTTGCATAGCGGGTAGAGTAACGGGTGAGCATTTCAGGCTTACCTTTTGCTTTTACGTAAAGGTTCCAGATATAGCGTGCAGCCATAATTCTTGAAATAGCATTTGAGTTAGTTATGGCAAATGCTGTGTTCTGACTGTTGTTTTTATCTATTGCGGCAGAGAAAACACCATAAGTAGTAAGCTTTTTGGTAAGCTCTGCATTGCTGATTTTTCCACCACCTGTAAAGTCTTCAAGAAGCTTTGTATTTTCAATAGTAAGCTTGAGCATTACATCTTTTGTAAGAGGTTTTGCCAGATCAGCAGATTTTAAGGAACCGTTCAAAACAGAATCATCTATGCCGGCAGAATAAAGTTTCCATACATTGTCACGGAAGGGTTTGTAAACTTCGCGGTATTTAGGCTTTTTTTCACCATCAAAAATAAGGAAAGCATTATCAAGTGCGGCAACAGCTTTATCATATTGATTCTTTTTATAAAGAAGCTTTCCTTTTTCAAGCATTATAGTTCCGTTTTTACCATCGTAGCTGAGTATTTCTTCCATTTTTGCAAGACTGGTTTCTGTTGTTTTTTCAAGGCGGATTCCAAGCAGAAGAACGTAAATGTCATCACTCTGATTTCCTTTTGCTTCCTTGTAAAAATCTTGTGCTTTTTTTGTTTTGTTTTCCATATAATAAAGCAGACCGTCCATTGCCTGAAGATGGGCAAGAAGGGCTGGCTCGTGTGTCTGTGAAAGCTTGTTTTCGATATTTGTATGAAGCTCGGAAATACCTGAAGATTCAATTTTTCCTTTCATTGTGTATTCTGCATCATAAACAATAAATTTTTCTTCATATTCAGAAATTGCACCAAGCATAACGGCAGAAGCTTCTGTTGAATCAAAAATATCTTCCTGGAGCGTACTAGTACAGCCGGCTAAAGTTCCAAGTAAAATACTTGTAAAAATACCACCGGAAACAATTGCTTTAATTACAGTTGATTTTACGTTATTTTTTTTCAAACTTTTCATTATCTGACCTTCCATGCGTTAAGTTTGTTGTCTATTGAAATGGCCATACAGTCATTTATTTTGTCTCCGTTTACATCAGCAAAAACAATTTCGCCGTAACCAGTAAGTGGGAAAACATTCAGATATTCAAGATTATTGTTCAGACCATAAATTACGTTTGAATCACCGCAGATGAAAATATCTTCGCTGCCGTCTTCATCATAATCATTTACAGTAATCCAGCCGTTTCTTGCACTAAGGTAAGGAATCTGAACATTCATAACATCACCGTTCAAACCGATTCTGTAAACTGTTCCATCGGAAGCAAGCGCAATAAAGTATTTTCCAGCAGCACGGACATTTGTATAGAAGATGTTTTCAAGACTTACAGGGAAACCTGAAACTACGCTATACGAAGAGTTCCAGACGGTAAGCTCACCGGTCTGAGTAATAAATGCAATATAAAGCTGCTTGTCAACCTTCATCATGCATGGAGAACCGTAAGCAATTCCATCTACTTCAAGAAGGGCAGTTTCTTTAAGGTTGCCGTCAGTTTCTTCAAGAATATGGATGATTCCCATAAAGCCTTTTTCGTAAACAGCAAGCCTGTTTTCAAATACGCAAGGTTGAGATTTTATATCGTTTGAAACATCAATTGTAAAGCGTGATATTTCACCTTTTTTGTTTACCATAACAATCTGACCGTCAGCAGCACAGTAGGCCAGTTTGCCGTTGAATACAGCCGGTTCGCAGGTTGGTGCATCGCCGGTAATTACAGGGAAGTTATTTGCATTTTCAAGCTTGCCGTTTAAAAGATAAACATTTCCTTCTTTTGTAAGAGCCCAAAGCTCCTGCTCACTCTTTGAGTCCCCTTCCGGAAGAATGTAGCTTAAATTGTTTATTTCTTTAGAGATGATGTTTAATGTAAGAACGTTGATTCCTTTTACGTTATCCTTTTCGTTCCAGAAAACCATCTTGCTCTTTTCGTAATTAGATTTATACAGTGCCGGATTTGCCTTTCCTTCAAGCTCCATTGGGAAGCCCGGAATATGAGTTGTAGAGCTTGTTTCGCATGCACTTGCCTGTAAGGTAAGATAAAGAACATTGTTCTGAATCATAACATCGGTGCGGCCAATGTTGTAAAGCTGGAGAATGTCAGAAACCATAGATTTCTTTTTGATAAAGAATGGAACGCTTCGTTCAAGATTATAGAAAAGACTTACAGAAGACTGCGCATTATGTTTTTCCGAAACCTTGAGCCAGTTGTCGTTCTTGCTGATTTTAGCACCGCTTTTTATTGAAGCATTTACTGCCGCAAGGTTTTCCGGTGACTGTGAGAAATAAACAAAACCATCTTTTACCATATAATACGGTTTTGGAAGATTAATTCCAAACCCTTCAATCAATGTCTGGAGGAAGGCAGGGAACTCTATGCGTGGCATTCGAATACCATCCAGCAGAAGACTGTTGTTTGCCTTGAATACAATTGATGAAAGAATTGTATCGAAAATGTACTGTCGTTTTACTTCGTCTGCAATCTTAATTGCAAAAATTGGTTCTGATTTTCCTTCAATTCCAAGAACTGCATATTCATCAGCAGTCCAGCTGAAAAGAATATCTTCAAGCGAAGCCTTAAACATCATCTTGCAGATGTTACCGGCATCCTGCCACTTTTTCTTAAGATCCGGCTTATCCTGGAAAACTTCAAAGGCAGCATCCTTAAGTTCAGAAAGGTTACCGGCTGTAAGGAAGGTGTAATACTGTACCGAAGTTGGAAGCTTGTTCAGAAGAACAGGAACCTTTGAATCCTTTTGAACGAGCTTGGCGAGAGGCTTGTCTTTGCTTTCTGCCTTAACTTCAAAAGGAATCTTAATTGCAATGTTTATGTCGTTATCGGTAATGCCAAAGTTGATTTCACTTAGCTCGTTTGTTGTAAGAGACTGGGTGAGGGTCTGTATGTACTGGTTGTCTTCTTCCAGCAGGGAAAGCAGCTTGTTGCCGTCTGCAGTGATTCGGATTGGCTGGCTGAGAGGCTGCTTTAAGAGCTTGAGCTGTTCCTTTGAGTAATTTGCTTCGTTATTGAGTGCAAGGCTTGTGTGAAGAATTGCCTTGTCGTTAGTTACAATAAAAAGATTTTTGTAAGGCTTTAAGTAGTAAATTGTGTCATCCATTCTGTATTCAAAGCAGGATTCGTTACCGGCCATTGCATATACAAGATTAGGGATGGAGAAGAAGCGGTAAACTACAGGTGTTAACCGTGTGGCGGCCGAAAGAAAGCCCATGTCTACAACGGCAAGGAATGAGTTTTCATTGTATAGGGCGGCATCTACACGGCGGGAAAGTGCGTAGGAAACAAAAAAGTTCTTCCTGATTTTGGATTCGCGGAGCTTTAAGAAGGTTTCGCGGAAGGTAACAAGAGTGTCGTTTACAAGGATGATGTCGGCCGCTTTAAGGTCGAGTACAGGCTCTACGGCATCCCAGATAGAATCTGTCCTTACATAGGCAGAAAAGTCGGAAGGCATGGCGTTGAGACTTTCTGTTTTGTTTAAGGAGCAGAAACCAATCCAGCCTGCAATTATCAGGAAGATTACAAGCAGAAAAATCAACAGGCCTTTTAAGAATCGTAAGATGAAGGGCTTTTTCTTTTTAGTTTTATTATCTGTATTGTTATTTGTGCTAGCAGCAGCAACATTTTGTGAATCTGTTTTACTCATACCCTTAATTTTACGTGAAGATGAGCAAAAAAACAATAACAATATAGAAAATACTTAAGACTTAAATGTTTCCACAATTTCCTTTACAGCTTCAAGCAGTTCGTTTACAGCGTTGGCACTTGTGTGTGGACCAAAGCTGAAGCGGACGGAGGTTTCGCGGAGGTCGGGGGAGATGTGCATGGCTTCCAGGACGGGGCGGCCGGCTTTTTTTGAGGAGCAGGCGCTGCCGGTTGAAATGTAAAAGCCTTTTGCGTCCAGGGCGCGGAGCATTACGTTGCCGGGGATTTTGTTGAAGGCGGCCTGGACTACATAAGGGGAGAAAAGCTCTTTGTTTTCCAGCCGTGAAGGTGGAATTATTGTACAGCCTTTGAGTGCAGAAAGCTTTTCTATAAAGGCATTTGTGGTTTCCTGCTGCCGGATAAAGGCTTTGTAAGTGCTGCCGGTTTTATCATCATCACGGATAAAATAGCGTTCAAGACATTTTGAAAAGGCTACTGCACCAAAAACGTTTTCGGTACCGCTGCGAATGCCTTTTTCCTGACCGCCGCCACGTAAAAAAGAATCAAGCGGGTCTATTAAATACAGGATTCCGATTCCCCTCGGACCGCAGATTTTATGTGAACTGAATGCAGCGCTGTCAATTCCTTTGTGAGAAACATTAAGCGGAATCTTTCCAGCTGCCTGAACGCAGTCTACATGGAACTTAGGCTTTCTTTTGCCTTCATAATGCTTTACAAGAAGGTCTGCAATTTCATAAATCGGTTGAATTGAGCCTGTTTCGTTATTTACAGCCATTACGCAGACGAGCATTGTGTCCGAAGTAAGAAGCTTTTCTACAGCAGCAGGTGTGATTATTCCGTTTTTATCGGCGGGAATTGAAATTACGTTCCAGCCGCATTTTTTCATGGCATCTGCCTGTTCGCGTACAGCCGGGTGTTCAATTGAACTTATGAGGATTGTCCCCTTTGAAGGCTTGTTTAATAATGAAAGAAGGGGAATCTGGTCGCTTTCTGTACCGCCGGAGGTAAAAAAAATGCTTTCCGGTTTTACACCAATTGCCTTGGCACTGCGGGATCTTGCTTCTTCGAGTAAAGCTCTGGCTTTTTTTCCTACTGCGTGTGTACTGGAAGGGTTTCCCCAGTTTTCGAGTGTAAGTTCAAGAGATTCGCGTAAAATATCTTCATCAGCTGGACTTGTAGCGGCCCAGTCAAAATAGTGTTCGGTATTATTCATTTTGTTTTCCGCCGTAAAACAGGTGTAATAATCTTCAGTTTATTTAAGTACAGAAAGGATTTCTTCATCCTCAGTTTCTTCGGTAATGATGTCGCACAAGCCTTTAGAAATTATGAGCCTGACTTTTTCTGACTGATTTTTCTTATCATTATGCATTGCGGTAAGAAGTCTTTCGCCAATTCCACCGCCTTTTACAATTGAAGGAACCGCATTTCTTTCCCAGCCGTATTTTTCAATCAAATCAAGAACCTCATCATGGAAGGCCTGAGTACAGTATTCCTTTTTGCGGGCAAGCTCAACCTCTCGGCCGATTCCCCAGGCAACTGCTTCTCCGTGAGTTATGATTCCAAGTCCTACAACAGATTCAAGAGCATGTGCAAAGGTGTGTCCAAGATTGAGTGTTGCACGAATATTCTGTTCTGTAAAATCCTTCTGAACAACAGCAGTTTTTGCGGCAACACAGCGTTTTATAATTTCATCAAGGATTTTACAGTCTCTGTCTTTAATCTGCTTGTAATTATCGCGGAAAAGAGCATACATATCTGAGTCAAAAAGGATTGCAGTTTTGAAAGCTTCTGCAAGTCCCGACATATACTGGTTTTCAGGAAGATACTGAATGAACTCCGGCCAGTAGTAAAGATTTGTGGCTGGGTAGAAGGTGCCTATCATATTTTTGTAATTGTCAAAATCGCAGCCTGTTTTTCCACCGATAGAAGCATCTACCATTGCGAGCAGGGTGGTTGGAACAAACTGAACGGAAATGCCCCTTTTATAAATTGAGGCGGCAAAAGCAGTAAGGTCGCAGATTACACCACCACCGATACCGACAAACAAATCGTGTCTTGAAAATCCGTAATCAATAGCTTTTTTAATAATATTAAGAACAGATTCAATTGTTTTATATGCTTCACCCGAACCGAGCACAAGAAGAACGTCGTTTCCGCAGACATCATCATCAAAACATGACGTAAAGTTCTGCATGCATTCAAGACTTGCAACTGTACCGTCTGTAATGAAGAGTCTTTTGCGTTCATTTTTGCCTGGAGTTAAAACAGGAACCAAATCCGGCTGTTTTGAAAAAAACTGGATTTTCGATTTAGCCGTTCCGCTGTGAATAGATGGATATGAAATATAAAACGTATTTTTTGACATCGGAAAGTATTCTAATACTTTTTGTCCATTTCGTTAAGTTCTTTGATGTTCTTTTCAAGACGATTTATTTCTCTTGTGAGCATTTTTTCGTAGTTTAATTCGCCGGTTTTAATGCGTTCGCGCTCATCTTCCCAATTCTGCAGCGAAGTGATGAAGAGGAAGTTGAATGAAGGTGCATCGGCTTTTTCGAACCAGACCTTTGTTTCCTGCCAGTAGTAAAGTCCGGCTTTGTAGCAGGAAAGGGCTTTTTCCATATTGCGCAGGTATTCATCTTTCCAGGGTGCATCATAGAAATAAATGCATTTTTTGTCGTAAGTGCGGCCGAGTCGCAGATGCTGTTCTATGAGCTTTAAGTTTAAGTGCATCTGGAAAAGGTAGCGGTATTTTTCCCATTCTTTTTCTGTTTTGATTTCGGCATTTGTAAAAAGCGGGTTGCAGAAGTCTGCCTGAACGGCTTTTTCGAGCCAGTAGATGTTTTCAATGCAGTCATCCGGGTACTGCTGGTAGTGAACGTGATAAAGCTTATAAAAATCTTCCTTATACTTGACCATATAGGCGTTTGCCTTTGTAAGAGGTACTGTAGAGAAGAAAAGTGATAATGATATAAGCAAAAATAGTTTTTTCACAATTTATTTATCGGAAATAAAAACGTTATTGTTATGATTATTTTAAAATAGCTTTTATTTCCTCAGTAATTTCTTCAATAGATCTGGCGGCATCAATGCGTATAACCTTCATTCCCTGAGATTTTTCGGGTTTTTCGTAGCTGCTTATAACCTCTTCGTAAAGAGCGGCAATTTTCTGCTGGAGGTCAAGCTTTTCGTAGATTTCTTTTTTTTCGTTGCGGGCATTTACACGGCCAAGCGAAATTGTCGGGTCAATCTTAAAATAAAAAAGGTATTCCGGGAGAGGAAAAGGCGAGTTTAAAAGCTCTGGAAGCTCCATTCCGCACGACTGAGCCTGATACGCAAGACTTGAAAAAAAATAACGGTCGCTTACAACAGTTTTTCCTTCGTTTATCATCTGGATTACGCCGTTTTTACCGTAAATATGCTCACAGCGGTCTGCTGCAAAAAGGTAAGCATTAGTTTTTTCATCAACATGAAAATCTCCGGCAAGCATCCGGCGTAAAAAAAGCCCGGTTTCGCCCTTTGTAGGTTCTGCCGTAGCAATATATTTTTGAGGATTACTTTCTACGAGTTTTTTAATCTGAGTGGAAGTTCCGGCACCATCAATGCCTTCGAATACGATAAAGTTTTTCAGCAACATAGATATAGTATACAGATTTTTGGGAAGAACGTCATTATAAGTTTTATTATAAGTGGTCAGTTTGGTGGAAGGTTTCTTCCTATTATGATATAATATTTAAGCTAAAATTGGGTGTATTGTACCCTCAGCAAAAGTGGTTTTAGCAGGATTTTATGAAGAAGATACCTGTTGCGGTGAAAATTAGTGTTCTCGTTTTTCTTGTCATCATCATTATGGCATTTGCATTTTCACGGCCAATTTATAACAGGATAAAAGAACGTGTAGACAAAGCTGCATTTCAGCTTACAGATAAAGTTACTGAGCTTACGGGCCTTACCCTTACTTATGATTCTTTTTCGCCGTCAATCCTTTCTTTTTTGAGCATAAAGGGCATAAAGCTGACGGATGAAAACGGTACGGTTATCCTTAGTATAAAAAATACAAGAATCAACTATAAACTGAACGAGCTTATAAAGGGCAATATGGAAACATTTATCCGCTCTGTGCTTGTAAGTGGTGTTGATGTTGATGTTGGCCAGATTATTGGTGTTGCAGAAAGGCTTTCGACTGCAAATCAAAATGATAAAAAAGCTGCACCGGAAATTGAAAAAATACTTTCTTATGTGCCGCAGGATGTTACGGTAAAAAATATATCGCTGAATTATTCCAACGAAAGCTTTGAGTCTTCTTTTGTTATAAAGGATGTTTCGCTGCTTAATTCTATGTGGGGCAACAGTCTTGAGTTCCAGATGGATTGTGCGGCAAATGCTTTTGTAAAGAAAAACAATGCCAGATATTCGGGTTCTGTTTACCTTACAGGTTCTGTTTCGGAAAGCTTTGACAAAGCGACTGTGTATTTAAATATTGCAGATTTTACTGACGGAAGCTTTAGAGTTGCAAAAACAAACCTTATGGCAACATATGCAGACAAAAATATTGAAGTTCATACAATCCAGTCGGTAAATCCTTTTTCTATAAAAGCCGCCTATAATCTGAACACTCAGAAGGCAACCGTTTCGCTTGATACCGAAAAGCTTAATCCTTTATCTGTAATTTCTATGTCTGGTAAATCGGAAATAACAAAAAAGCTTAAAGATATGCAGTTTACAACTTCTTCCCATGTGGAGCTTGATACAACGGTACTTGCAGAGCTTGCCGGGGGAAAAAAGGCTTCTGATTTTGTAAAGTATAAATCCAGCGGAAGCTTTAATGTGCCGTCATCACTTTTCCCGGGTGGGGCTGTAATCCGTTATTCTGTAAACGGTGATGATAAAAAGGTAAATGTTACAGGCTTGAGCGCAGAAGGTAAAAAAATCCTTGCAGACTGCGGACTTTCGTTTACTTTTAAGAACATGCAGCTTTCGGGCAGCGTGAATCTTTCTAAATATGTGCTGCCAAATGGTTCCGAGCTTTCTACAGAAGTTTTCTTTGATCCGCTTGCTAAAGGCTTTATGCTTTTTTCACCGCAGGTTTTCCTTGGAGAAAAATCTCTTACGGCTATACAGGCAAAGGTGCTTCCTCAAAAGGACTCTGTTGATTTTGAGCTGGAGCTTTCTGATTACTACAGTTATGATTCGGGTGGACAGTATGATTCTGGTGAACCTGGCGTAATTTCTCTCAGTGGAAGTTACCTTACAGCTTCTAAGTTTATTCAAAGCGGTATTTCAATGAACAGAATCTATGTGCGAAGTGTACTGGAGCTTGTTGGAGAAATGCTTGACCGTACTCAGAAGGAAAAGCTTGAAAAAGTGATGGAATACGTAACGCCTTATATGTTTACCGGCGACCTTTACGTTTCTACCAACTTTTCTTCTTTATCATACAATTTACCCTATCTGGTTCTTGCAAACACAAGTAAGGAAAATCAGTTGCTGTTTATTTCTGTAAATGGTAACGAGCAGAATATTTCGCTTGACCGTTTTGATTTGATTTTTGGAAAGATTGCGCTTAATGCAACTGCAGGCCTTGAGTTTATGCCGGGCGGTAAAAATATGACGTTCTATGTTGATACAACGGCGTCTTCCATACCGTACAGGTTCCAGGGAGCAATCAGCCCTGAAGCTATAAAGGTTGCCGGTGATTATGGAACTGATATTGAAATTGTATTCGGAAAAAATAAGGAGATGAGCGGTCATGCACTTATTGAAAACTTCCCGCTTGTTTACGAAAAAATATCGCTTATTCTTTCTACAAATACCTCGTTTGCGTATTCACCGCAGACAGGGCCGGAACTTCATATAGAACGTTTTGAAGCCGAAGAAACAGATGCTTCATCAGCCTATAACCCTAAGCTTGTTTTTTCGGGAAACGGTACCAAGTACGGAATGCAGCTTAATTCAATATCATACACAGACTTGTATTCTACATTGCAGGGGCAGGCCGACGTTACTGTAAATATAAATGACGGCCTGTTTGATTCTGTGGGATTAAATGCTTCCCTTAAGGATTCAGCCGGTTCCGGCGAAGGAATTGTATTTGACGGTATTGTTTCTAATCCTGACCAGCAGCAGCTTACAAAAGACAATTTTTTGAATGCGCTTTATATAAGTGCACTTACAGAAATTAATAATTTCAGCCTGAACCGATTTATGGCGGTAAAAAACAGCAACAACGAGGTTACGGCAACACTTTCGCTTTCGGGTACGCTGGAACACCCTTATGTGCTTGTTAATGTTGATAAGCTTTCGTTCCTGCTTGCAAATGAAATTGTTTACGCTGATGGTTCTGTCATGCTTGAAGACAATGAGCTTACAATTAATAACTTTGCTGTGAATCAGTCGGCTTGGAGTGTTAAGGATATTTCTGGAAATGTTTCCTTAAAGGAGTTTACCGGTGGAATGAAGGCTGTTTTTGAAACAAAGGGCAGCAAGAATGTTTCTGTTCCAATGGAGCTGCAGATTAAGGATTCGTATGTAGCTGACGGAAAAAAACTGCCGGATAATATGATGATTCAGCTGAGTTCAGCAGGAATGGGCGGTTCTCTGATTAAAAAATCTGCTCCTTTTGATATTACGGCCTTATATAGCTCTGATTTTGTTTCGTTTTATTCTTCTGATAATCTTGGGCTCACGGGGACTTACACTTTTTCTGACGGACTTTATGCAAACTTAAACACCGGCGATAAGTTCTCCTGCGGCATAACCGGTACATTTAAGGATCAGAATCTTGATATGTATTTTTCGGATATTGTGGTAAATCTTCCGGCTGTTATGGATTGTCTTGCAGTTGATGATTTTCTTACAATGTCTGAAGGTGTGCTTACCGGTAATCTTCTTATGACAGGTACTTATGACACGCCGGAGTTTGAAGGTTCCCTTATAATTGAAAAACCTGATTTTATGCTGCCAACGCTGTTTAAAGATTCAATTTCTACAGAACAGATTGTGCTTTATGCAAAGTCTAATGAGTTTGAGCTTGTAAACAGCCTTTATTCAATCGGGAAAAAACAGATATTCAGGCTGGGCAGTAAGGTGGCTATGAACAAATGGGTTTTAGACCAGCTTGATATTTCGCTGAATACGGTTAATAAAAGATATATGCCGCTCAGGTTTACAAGTCCTTTTGTTGATGTTTCCGGCGATGTTGCGTGTGACCTTAATGTTAATATGGAAGATTCTATTATTACGCTTACAGGCAGCATTTTTGGTGATAAACTTGATATTGAATCTGCACTTCAGAATATTTCAAAAGCAGAAATTGAACCGATGGACAGCTCCAAAGAGATTTATTTCAAAACCGACCTTGATTTGACTCTCGGAAACCATATTGTTCTTAATTTTGACCCGCTGTTAAGATGTATTTTTGTACCTAACACAAAACTCAAGATTGCCCTTGATTCTATTACGCAGAGTTATGTTGTTGATGGTAAACTCAGCCTTAAATCTGGTGATGTTGCATATTTGAATAGAAGCTTCTATATAAAAGAAGGAAGTATAAAGTTTAATCCGCAGGAAATTGCAAACCCTAAGGTAACTATTCGTGCAGAAACAAGGGAAAAGGATGCCAACAATCAGAATGTAAGGATTATTCTTACTGCCGAAAATCAGGATTTGCTTGATTTTAAGCCGAGGTTTACTTCTGTTCCGGCAAAGTCTGAAAACGAGATTATGGCACTTATTGGTCAGGTTGTAATTGCAGATTTAAATGAAATTGAAAAGGGTAGTGATGTTATTCCTGTAATTCTTTCTACTGCGGGAGATTATGCCCTTCAGTCGTTTGCAACCCGCCAGATAGAAAACAAGTTGCGTGAGTCCTTGAATTTTGATATATTTTCAATACGAACTAATATTCTTCAGAATACAATGAGTTATGTAAAGAATAATCAGAACAACAATCAGCAAATCTGGTTGGGTAACTTTTTCGATAACTCGACTGTTTATATTGGTAAGTACCTGAGCAGTGCTATATATGTGGATGCAATGCTGAACCTTTCTGTAGGTGAAAACATTGCAAACTTTACAGATGCAAATGAAAAAGGCTTTGTGCTGCAGCCAGAAATAGGCTTTGAATTTGAAGTTCCATTTTCGAATGTTAACTGGCGTTATATTCAAGATATGGATGCAAGTTTTAGAGTTGGAATGGCTATGGATGCAACCTTTAAAGATAATAAATTTAATAATTATCTGTTTAACCCATCTTTCACAATGTCACTTCTCTGGAGATTTTAGTTCAAAAAGATATTTATGGAGTTGTATATGGACAGACGGTTTTTTTCCGTTTTTCTTCTTTTATTTCTGGCAATAATCCCCCTTTCAGCTCAAGAAGATGAAGGTGACTGGTTCTGGAATCAGCCGATTACA
>JAEETM010000195.1 GCA_016290335.1 Treponema sp.
TGGTTTTGTAATGAAATATGAGCGGAAGCTGGATAAAGTTGTTGTTTATGATGGTGATGCAGAGGCTTATTTAATCGAAGCACTTATTGCAACAGGTGCACATGCCAAAAACGCCGTATTTACAATTGAATCCGACTTAATGGTTGGAATCCAGATGCAGGAAAAGTTCGGACTTAATCCTGTTATGGTTGATGTTGGCGATAAGTGGATTTGCAATCAGAATCCTGAAGAGCTGGAAATTGGTTTTGAATCCTCCGGACATGTAATTGTTCCTTGCAGAATGGGTGAGTCAAAAATCCTTCTTACAGGAAACGGCCTTTTAACAGCATTACTTACAATTGCTTCCATGGAATATGGAAATGTTCCGTTTGAAAAAGGCTATTCCAACACATTATATACCTATTTTGTAAAAAAAGAGCTGTTTTATAACGGCAGTTCTTTGTGGGCTTCTGATTTAAGTCTTATACAGGACGAAATATCAAAGCTCAAGAGGTTTACTGCGGAAATTATCCGCATGAAAGACCCGAATGTTCTTGTTTTCTCAATATTTGATAATGGTAAAAAATGTGCCCTTATCTTTATCAGAAACTCAGGAACAGAAGATAAAAACGCGGTTTACTTAAAATGCCGCAATGGATTTGAACAGATATTCCTCCCTATAACTAAAAAAATCAGCGCTTTACATCGAAGCAAAATGCTCGATAGTACCAGGGAAGAAGTAATCTGTGAAAATAAAATAATGGGCATCCTTAATCAAAAGGGATTCTTCGTCAAGGGAGATTTAAACTCCGCTTCCTCCGGCGTGATAGAATCGGCCCTTCATGCATTGGTAAAAGAAAGAATTATCTGTAATAAAGATGATTCATATCATTTACTTGCATAAAGTTTTTTTTGTTTCTCCATAACTTCGGAGGCGGCAAAACGTTATAAAGCTTTTATGTTTTTTTGCTTTAAGATGGTTTGCCGTCTCCCTTTTTTATAATCAATATTTTTAAAATAAAAAAAGCTTTCTTTGAAATTAAAGAAAGCTAACTTCTGATAAAAATATATACCCGAAAGGAGACTTGAACTCCTACAGGATTGCTCCCACTAGGACCTGAACCTAGCGCGTCTACCAATTCCGCCATCCGGGCTTACTTGTTTAATAATATCAAAAATACGCATTTTGGTCAAATCGTAAAGAAATGTACTATTGCAGACAACTGTAAAGACAAATTATCAATATTACGAGTATGACAATACAGGCAATGTAAATCCAAATTGGCAGACTGGAGTTTGTAAGACTGCTTTTACTGAAAATCTTTCGAAAAGTAGTATCCTGAGAAACGCCGATATTTCTGTTTTTCTGATAATTATTTACTGCATATCCGCAGTTAGGGCAGCCGTGTTTAAACTCTTCGGTGTTACCGGTGCGGCCGCATTTTGGGCATCTTACTGAAGAAAAAAACTTACCACAATTTGTGCAGACCTTTGCGTTCTGGGCAACTTCGGCACCGCAGCTTTCGCAATAGAACTTTGCTTTTTCAAACTTTTTACTTTTCTTCATAGAAATCACAAATATCTAAAACAAGAAACTTCTGCTCAGCTAAATCAATATACTCATTTACATTTGCAGAAAAAGATTTACATTCTTTTTTATTGCAGTAGGTAATGTATTTAATAAAGCTCTTTGATTCAATTCCGCTGAAATCCTCAGGATTATCAACCTTGCAGGTAATCTTTCTGCCATCGTATTCAAGGTATTTTCCGTAGATAACCTTACCTGTAACCGGATTTGTAAGAAGGTAAGAGCCCGGACATTCAACAGCCTTTTTCTTTGACTTGTTTACAATCATATCAACAGATAAAAGTCCATCATCAGAAGCCTGAACAGGTTCCGGTTCTGCAGATTCAAGTTCTGTTGATTTTACCTCTGTTGCTTCATTTTCAGCTGCTTCTGATTGAGTTTCCTCTGAAGGAGCTGCATCATTCTGTTCTGAATCAGTTGACTCAGATTGAGGAACCTCTATTGTTGTTGCTTCATCTGTTTCATCTTCCTCAGAACCTTCAGCAAACTCGCATATCCTGGCAATGATTTTCTTCTTAAAATAATCACTGAAAGAGCTTACAATCTCGTTTATTCCAAGACATTCAGCCTTTTTACGCTCATCATCTGAAAAAATATTACTTACCTGAAGAATAAAGAAAGTAGGGCCAATGAATATTTCGCTTTTTACATACTGTACAAGAGTTTTCCAGTGGCGTGGATATTCAACGGAACTAACAACAATAAAATCAGGCTTGATTTCTTCAACATTATCCATAGCCTTTAAAAGCCAGTTGTAATTGATAACATCGATTTTGTTCTCATTGAAAATATCTGTATAAAACTTTACAAGCTCTTTATCTTCAGAAATAACAAGCGCCTTCATAATCCCGCCTTATAAACTTTTGTGCTTAAACTTTATTCAGTTCCAAGATTTACAACAGAGTAGTCATAAATTGTCCAGATGCCTTCGCGCTGACGTACTTTATATGTGTAGCTCTTTTTCTCGCTGTAGTTAGGATACTTAAACCATTCTGTAACAATTACTGAACCTTCTGTAGGTGTATAAGTTGTTTTTTCAATCTGGAACTTTTCCGGTACAGCAATAATATCGTTT
>JAEETM010000091.1 GCA_016290335.1 Treponema sp.
GTAATGGTTGCCGGTACAGGTACCAATACTGCAATCTCTTCCTATATAAAGTACTTCTATAGGGCAGTCATAGAAAAGTCCCTTACCTGTACCACTACTTTCATATTTATTATATCCAAGAGTAAGAAGTTCTGTTCCGTCTTCAATATTAACATTCTTCAATCCTGTACAACGGTTAAATGCACAGTATCCTATACTCGCTACGCTTGCAGGTATTGTAATTGCTCCAAGATTTTCACATCCTGCAAACGCATAACTTCCTATAGAAGTAACACTTTCAGGTAATGTTAAGCTTGTAAGATTTGAACAATTGTAAAATGCATAATCACCTATCCTTGTTAATTCTGAATCTTCATCAATCGTAACTGATATAACTCCAGATGAACCATAGAACATATAATATGGGATTTTTGTTACATTTTCTCCGATTGTTACTGCCATGCCTGCAGATGAATTGTATGCAAATGGTGAATAGCCGTAATGGTTGTCGGTACATTCACCAATACTGCAATCTCTTCCTATATAAAGTACTTCTATAGGGCAGTCATAGAAAAGTCCCTTACCTGTACCACTACTTTCATATTTATTATATCCAAGAGAAAGTGATGCCGCATCGTCCTCAATAGTAACATTTTTTAATCCTGTGCAACGGTTAAATACACCTATTTCTATATCAGTTATGCTTGCAGGTATCGTAATTGCACCAAGTTTTGTACATCCTGCAAACGCATAACTTTCTATAGAAGTAACACTTTCAGGTATTCTTAAGCTTGTAAGCTTAGAACAATTGTAAAATGCATAATCACCTATCCTTGTTAATTCTGAATCTTCATCAATCGTAACTGATATAACTCCAGATGAACCATAGAACATATAGTCTGATATAGCGGTTACATTTTCTCCGATTGTTACTGCCATGCCTGCAGATGAATTGTATGCAAATGGTGAATAGCCGTAATCACTGCCGGTATAGAAACTAAAAATGCAATCTCGTCCTATGTGAAGTTCTTCTATAGAGCAGTCATAGAAAAGTCCCTTTCCTGTACCACTCTTGGTATAGGTATTATATCCAAGATTAAGCGATGTCGCTCCGTCTTTTATAACAATATTCTTCAATCCTGTACAACCGTTAAAAGCAAAGTTTCCTATACTCGTTACGCTCGCTGGTATTTCAATTGCTCCAAGATTTTTACATCCATTAAATGTCGATGCTGCAATACTGGTTAATCCAGTGCTGTTCTCAAAAGAAAGATATATCTTTGCACCTGTAGAAGGAATTGCCTTAATTTTTGAAGCAAGCGTACTAAGTGTGCTGCTTGTAGCCCCGCTGAACGTCAAATAATATGTGCCGGTTTCTCCAGTTAAATCCAGAGAATCCAACTGTTCCGGTGTGATTACATTACCATTGAACCATTTAGCATATAGTGTAATATTTGACGGATTAATTCCAGAAATACTTGTAATTTCAGTACCTTCTTCAAAGGTTGAAGTTGTGTACCAGGCTTCAAACTTTCGCCATCCATTTTTAATATTTGAAGCAGCTGGAAGTGCAGTTCCATATCGTGAATAAGTTTCTGCAGGAGAAAAATCGTTTACCCAGTTTCCACCATTCAAAACATAAGTGATTGTATAAGTAGGATTTAATTCGTTAAGAATAATTTCTTTTGTACTATCAACATCTGCGGCAACATGAACAATCTCCGGGTAAGTATAATTTTCGTTGCGATATGCATTGTCACAATAGAAAGTTACCTTTAATCTCCATTCCCCTACCGGAATGTTATTAACAGAATAAACATAATGATTATCGCTTAATTCACTCTGTTTCTGCGAACCAGTAACTGTAGCTCCTGTTTCCCGATTTTCAAGCCAGGCTTTTACTGAACCTACCCCTGCATTCTGCGGCAAGGTAAAGCTTACAGAAACTGAACCTGTACTTCCGGTGCTTCCCGTAGACGCAAAGCTTACTGCAAAAGAAAGAATATTGTTTCCATTTACTATAGTATGATTTTCCAGTTTTCCTTCAAAAGAGCTTCCTCCAATTTTTGAAGTAAGAATAAAATCATACGTTCCAGTCTGCATTTCAAGCTCTGCATTTTGTAAAGCTTCGTAATTACTGTATGATGCAATAGTTGCAAACGTATCTGTTGTTGATGACTGTCTTGCCTTCAGAACAAAATCAGTCATATCTTCTGATTGAGGATTTGGCTCTATAGTTCTGCAGCTGAGAGAAAATCTTATTTTTGCTGCAGTTTCATTATAATCAGCAGTATTCTTACAGGAAAAGAACAGAGCTAAAAAAATCTGAACAAGTGTTATATATAGAATCTTAGATCTTTTCATTAGTTATTTCCTCCAACTGTTACGTTTATTGTAGATGAATAATATCTTCCGTTTTTGCTGGCTTCCAGATAGATGCTGTAAACACCTGCAGTCAAAGAGCTTGTTTCCAACTCCAGAGTGTTTCCTGTAACTGTTTGTGCAACATTATCTATGTACCATTGATAATTAGAATAATCTTCACTGGCAGTAAACGTTAGTGTTGTACCACTTTCTGTTTTCGTTACGCTTATATCTGAATAAGGCGCTACAGTAACTGTAAAACCAGTATTTTTCCATTTTGCATACAGAGTGACAACACCTGTACTTCCCGCAGGAATTGAAGTTACCTTAGCCCCGGAAAAATCTGGTGTTGCATACCAGCCTATAAAGCCGTAACCGGTTCGTGCTGGCTCAGCAAAAGTAATTGTACTGCTTTCTATTGTATAGCCTGCAGGATTAGAATTACTGTTTGTTCCGCCATTCAATACATAAGTAATACTGTATTCCTTTGGCTGATATTTTGCATAGAAATGTTTATTTCCAGTTTCTCCGTCGCCAACAGCTTCTACAGCATCTCCCGTAAAACTTGATGTTGTAAACCAGCCCATAAAGTCATAGCCATTTTTATTTGCCGCCGCCAGACTAATTTGATTACTTGCAACATTATAGCTTACAGGATTATTTGCAGAGTTTGTTCCGCCGTTTAATGTATATTCTATACTGTAAGTAACAATCTGCCATTTTGCATACAAAGTTCTATTACCAATGCTTTCTGCTGGGATTGAGGTAATTGCATCTCCTGAATAATCAGAAGTTCCATACCAGCCCTTAAAGTCATAACCTGTTCGTATTGGCTCAGCAAAAGTAATTGTACTGCTTTCTATTGTATAGACTGCAGGATTAGCCGTATTGTTTGTTCCGCCATTCAATTCATAAGTAATACTGTACTCAGCTAACTCCCATTTTGCATAAAGGGTAATTGCACCAGTTTCACCGCCAGCTATTGCTGTAACTTCAGTTTCATTATCATTAACTGTTTTATACCATCCGCTGAAAGTACAACCTTTTCTTGAAGGATTTTTCAGCGTAATTGTTGCATCAAGCATTGTATAACTTACAGGATTTTCTCTGTTGTTTGTTCCACCATTTAATTCATACGTAACCTGATAGTGTGCGATTTCCCATTTTGCATATACAGTTTTATTACCAGTAGTTCCTGAAAGATACCACCATAGTCTAGAATCTGTAAAATCCTCTGTTTCATACCAACCGGCAAACTCATAACCAGTTTTCTCCGGTTCAGTAAGCCAAACATTATCTTCTACAGTATAGCTTTCTTTATTCAAACTGTTATTTGTTCCGCCGTTAAGCACATACGTAACAGTGTATGTAATAATCTCCCACTTAGCATAGAACTTCTTATCTCCGTTTTCGCCTGCTGTAACTGAAGCAACTTTATTATCTGTACAAGCCTCATCTGTAAACCAGCCAAGGAACTTGCAACCATTTCTTACCGGTTCAGTCAGCTCAAAAGAATCTTCAATTGTGTACGAAGTTTTAGCAAGGTCTCCGTCACTAAAGCTTCCTGAATTCAACTCATAAGTTATCTTATAATTGATGATTTCCCATTTTGCGTACAGTTTTATGTTTCTCCAGTTAGTCCCTTTCTCAATTGTTTCAACACGCTCACTGCTAAGGTCTTCTCTCTCGTACCAGCCCGCGAATTTATAACCGGTTCGAGTTGGTTCAGTTAAAGTGATATCGCTTTCTATATTATATTTTGCAGGATTAGCTGTACTATTTGTTCCACCATTCAATTCATATTCAAGTGAATATTCTTCCACAATCCATTTTGCGTAAAGCTTTATTGCCTCAATTTTTCCACCAACAACAGTAGTAACAGCCTCGCCATTATAATCCTGTGTCGAATACCAGCCAACAAACTTATACCCGTCTTTTGAAGGAGCTTTTAGTGTGATTTCAGACTGTTCTATTGTATAACTATATGGATTATCTGCAGCATTTTTTCCACCATTTAATTCATATTCAATAGGATAAACCGTAAGCTCCCATTTTGCATAAAGCTCGGTATCGGAATAAATATAAGTTCCTTCTTCCACTTTTTTATTGCTTATTTTGTCAAACCAGCCAAGGAAGGTCATACCTTTTGAAGAAACAGGTGAAATCTGCTGTTCACGTATGTAATTACCTTCCTGAATAAAGAATGAAGATGGAAGGGATTCTTCTGTCTGATATTCTGAACTAAAGGAAACTGTACAGTATTTTGTTTTGCTCGGTGTAAATATTTCATTACTTTCAGCCTTAACTGACCAATAGTCAACTTCACCATCAGAAAGGTATGCTTCAAAAGCTTCATCTACCTCAACTGCTTTTTCTTCAGAATGATTGTTTCCACCATTTGTCATATAACTAAGAAGCATATCATCATCAGTATCAACTTGTTTTACTGTAGAAGTACCAGGAGAAACTGTATAAAGCATTACAGAACTTTTTGAAAGCTCCTTTGAAACCGTAGCTCCACTGAATGCAAGAAGGTATTGTTCATTCAAACCAAAAGTTGGTACAAGAAGAACCATACTTTCATCATCAGGAACAGAAAAAAAACGGCTGTTTCCATCAGGGAAGATAACAAAGCCATTCAAAGCAGAATTATTTTCCATTACACTTTTTGCTGAAATTGTAATAGGAATAAGACCTCTAAAGAAACGGAGAGGTATATAGTCAACCCATTCCTGGTCTTTAGACGAATCTCCATTTAAGTCTGGATTTATAATCCTGATATTTACACCGGTATCTACAAACGGCTCCGTAATATCACCATAAGTCAGTTTAACCTTTATAGGACCATATTTTGCATCCGGTAAGATTTTTGGAATTATATAAGAAAGTCGATTTGAAGTAGAATTATCATAAGGTTCAATTGTAAGATTTGAATCAGCTGAAGTAATCTCATATTTAGAGCTCGTACATTCATTTTCACTTATGTTTTCGAAATAAATTGACATTACATAAGTTTTTGTATAATTTCCGAAAAGATATCCATCATCTTTATATTCCTCTTCAATTATACCAGTAACCTTAAGATTGTACTGATTCTTATTTACAAGGGCTATTGTTCCCATGTAATCTCCGGAGTTTGCAATTTTTAATCCAGAGACTACAACAACCTCATTTCCATTTGTTATTGTTACAGTCTGTTCATCGTTTATTGTAGGTGCAGTAAGGACAATCTCACCTTTTTCATTACTTTCACCATCGCTATGAAAGTTTTTATATTTTGTTGATTTTCCAATTCCTTTGATTCCACTAACAGAGGTCGCAGCAGCTCTTCCTGCATTCTGGTTTGCAAATCCTACAATCTTAAGACTGTATTCAAGATTTGTTCCACCTTTTCTAAAATACGGTATGCTGTTATTTTTAATTACATCCTTTACTTCTTCTGATTCTTTCGTAAAGGTTCCAAGTGTTTCTACAGTAAGACTTGATGAATCTGCCTCAAGTATTCTATAAGGTGTACCGTTTTCAGAAACATAAGAGTCAAGCACCTCATACTCAGTACCGTTATCCATTCTTACCCAAGTTCCCCAGAAAAATGAATCAGAAAAAACGGCATTATTATTCTTCTCGTCCACTCGTATAGTAAAGCTTACAGATTTGTCTTTATAAGTAATTGTTATGAGAATAGAGTCCCCAACCACTGTAAGAGTACTACCGTCTTCTGGAGAAGAAGCCCATCCATCAACTACATCCTCTGTATTGTCGCTGTATTTTGCCTTTACCAAAAGACCACTCAAGTTAAGAGTATCACCTGCTTCGTATAAAACGTTGTATGGTTTATGGGCTATATAGATTTCTACAAGACTTTTGTTTTGCCCAGGATTATCTAGATTTTGTGGCCCAGTAGTTGCCGTATCACAACCAGTAAACCCTATAATAATGATAAAAAGAGAAAACAATATAATAGAAAACAATTGTTTTTTCATATAATCTCCTCAAAAATGGTTTTTTCCGCACAAATACATATTATAACATTTTTTTAATAAACGTGTAATTATTTCAAGAAAAATCATACAAAAAAAATGTCGGGACAAGCCCGACATTTAATTGAATCTATCTTATTTCACCTTTCCGTTCTTATACTTCTCAACCGTCAGCCATTTGCCGTCAGCCCCAATTTTTTTACCGTCAATTTCTACAAAACCATCGGTCGTGTGCAATTCCATTTCGGCAAACTTTTCAGGCTTAACGTAGCACAGTTCTTCATCCGGCACACCAAAACCTTCCGGCTCAAGCACAGTGCCAACCTCAAACTGAGGAGCAAAAATAACTTCGCAGGTATCTTTGTCGGTAGTCGGATCACTTGCAGCAAGAAGCATACCGTTACTTCGCACACCGCGGAAGTTTGCAGGCTTGAGATTGTAAACAAGTACAATGTTCTTGCCAAGGAGTTCTTCCGGTTTATAGAAGTTTACAATTGAACTAACAATCTGGCGAGTCTCTTCTTCACCACAATTCAAAGTCAAAATATAAAGGAAGCTTCCACCCGGATGCTGTTCAACCTTTTCAATCTTGCTAACCTTTAAGATTACGCGTCGACTGAATCTTTCAGCCAGTGGCAGCTTATCGATTTCTGCTGGAGTAAGCTTTTTGGTATTATCAGTCTGTTTTTTAAGCTGATCAGCAGAAACTGCCTGAACATTACTCAAAATCTTCTGCAATCTTTCTTTACCTATAATTCTAAAGAAGCTACCTAAACGTGGTCCCTGCTCCTTGTTAATAAGAACATTATAAAGTGCTGTGAACAAAAGCTTTGTATCAAGACCAAGAGCAGTTGCAACATCGTAAATTGCCTGCTGACAATCCTTATCAGTTTCAAAAGTATCAACCTTTGGAACAACTTCCTCAAGAACTTTCTTTACAGCCGCAGCCATTTCGGTAGACAAAGTAGCCTTACTTCCATCAGTGCGCAAAGCAAAGCAGAACTCAGGAGCACAATCCGGAGCAGAATGCTGAATCCAGAACCATGCACACGCAATTCTTCGGCGGAGACGTTCTTCCTGTTCAGGCTTTACATCTCCAAGAGCCTTAATAACTGCATCAATATCACCAGAATAAATCTGAAGCAAAGTTGTCAGCTGGCGGATTGTAATCTGGTACGGCATAACTTCAGGAATAACACCGTCAGTCTGAGAAAGCATATAAATGCGTTTTTCTTTATTAAAGTGATCTTCTGATTTTGCCTTATCAATACCGTAAACAATTCTTTCAGTCTTGTCATAATCTTCGTAAACCTTAAGAACGTCCATGTCAAAGCTGATGGCAAACTCAGTGTTAGGTCGTGTGCCCGCAAAAAGATAACGCAAAACCTCTGCCTGATAAACATCCAATGCATCAGGAAGTGCAATAACCTTTCCCTTTGAAGAAGACATTTTTCCAGGAACACCCTTTAAGTTTACAAAATCATAGCGCATGGTCACCGGAGCATCCCAGCCATAAATACGCTTACTTACTAATTTTGCAGTATCATAACTTCCACCCGGACTGATGTGGTCTTTTCCACCCGGCTCAAAAACAACCTTTTCTTCGTTCCAGCGCATAGGCCAGTCAACACGCCAGCCAAGCTTTGCACCCTTAAAAGTTCTGATATCGGCAGTTTCGCAGTTACCGCATTCACACTTGTAGGTAATTCCATATTCGCCGTCGTAATTTGTAATTTCAGTTGTATCCTTATTACACTTGCCGCAGAAAATTGCAACCGGCCAGTAGACATCTTCCGGCTTCATTTTGTGCTGGTCATCGCGATATTCGTTCAAACATTCCTTAATTACATCGCGGTTCTGCATAGCCTTGCGCATACCTTCTGCATAACGGTTTGCACGGTAACGGCTTGCCTGATACAAAAACTCCGGAGCAATACCAACACGTGGCAGCTGAGTTTCAATATCAACCTCGTGATGGCGCGCATAGTTTTCGTTGCGTCCAGTTGTATCTGGAACTTCAGTTATAG
This sequence comes from Treponema sp., assembly GCA_016290335.1. The sequence goes on from JAEETM010000091.1 coordinate 8,351, forward strand.
GATAGCGAAGATATTTTTCAAGGATTTCCGGGTCTGGCATATTAGCAGGAACCTTTCGGAAAACATCATAATCATCCCAGGAATAAATAAAGCGTACTTTTTTACCCCGGTCACGCAAGGCACGCACAACTAAATCTACAGTTATAATTTCTCGGAAGTTTCCAAGATGAACAGTTCCACTCGGTGTAATTCCCGAAGCACAAGTATATGAATCCAAATCTCCCTTTTCGCGGATAATCTGGTCAGCCATCTGATCTGCCCAATGACAAAGCAGCGGATCTCTCTTAGTATTGTTATTTTCGTTACTCATAAGGGCTATTATAGTGATTTTCTTCCATAATAGCAAATGACGGAAATCTGGATGTAAAAGCTGTAGATTAATCGTTTAATATTTAAGTAATTTTAATTAATTTATTGCTTTAAATTTAATCTATGTTAAACTAATATTAACTTAAACATTAAAAAAGTAACATAAGGAGGAATTTTTAATGAAAAAGTTAATGAAAACATTGTCTGCACTTATTGCAGCTGCAGCTTTAGTTTCTATGGTTGGATGCTCCAAAAAAGAAGGCTCAAAAGCAGTTTCTGGTGCAGCATCATCAAAAGCTTTAAGCTATGCCGATGTAGAGCTTGGAAAAACTGGTACGGATATTTCCGCTACAATCAAACTCCTTACTCACAGAACAGACATGCTTCAGGATGGATATTCGGGAGTAACTTTTGCAAAATACCTTGCTGAATTTAACAAAGTTTATCCAAACATTAAGGTAGAGATTGAAGGAATTACCGATTACGCAAGCGTTTCATTATTACGACTTCAGGGTGGTAACTGGGGCGATATTATGATGATTCCAGCAATCGATAAAAAGGAACTTAAAAACTACTTTGTTTCTTTTGGTGATCTTGCAACAATGGAAAAACAGATTAAGTTTGCCACAAACTGGGAATACGAAGGACAGGTTTATGGTATTCCGTCAACAGGTAATGCACAGGGTGTTCTTTACAACAAAAAGGTTTTCAAGCAGGCTGGAATTACAAAGCTTCCTAAAACAACCGACGAGTTTATTGCCGCACTTAAGCTTATTAAAGAAAAAACTGATGCAATTCCTCTCTACACAAACTATGCCGCTGGCTGGACAATGGGTGCCTGGGATGCTTATCTTGGAGGCTCTGCTACAGGTGATGCAGATTATATGAACAATGTTCTTCTTCATACAAAAAATCCTTTCCAGAACTACGGCGACGGAACTCACGCTTACGCCGTTTACAAGGTTCTTTACGATGCAGCAGCAAACAAACTCATTGAAGATGACTATACAACTACCGATTGGGAAGGCTGTAAAGGTATGATTAACCGTGGCGAAATTGGAACAATGGTTCTTGGTTCCTGGGCCTTTACACAGATGCAGGGAGCTGGTCCAAATCCTGATGATATCGGCTATATGTCTTTCCCTATCACAATCAAGGGAAAACAGTATGCTTCTGCTGGTCCTGACTACTGTTTCGGTATCAACGCAAAAGCTGCTGATGTAAATAAAAATGCCGCTATGATTTTTGTTAAGTGGTTCACAGAAAAATCAGGTTTTGCTTACAATGAAGGCGGAATCCCTATTTCTGCTGGCGACAACAATTATCCTGCTGCTTATGCCGCATTCTCTGAAAACAATGTTGCCTTTGTTTCTGATAATCCTGCCGCTACCGGCGAATCAGATTTGTTCAACGAATTAAACTCTGAATCCGAGCTTAACATCAACGCAGGCGGAAACCTCAAAGTTCAGCAGATTATTGAACATGCTTCTAACGGCACAAAAACTTTCGATGCAATTATGGACGAATGGAACAAAGCCTGGTCTGATGCACAGAAAAGTGAAGGTGTTGAAATAAAATATTAATCATATCTCTCCTATCTAATTGTATTTAGGGCTGCGGCTGTTTTATGAGTTTATACAAGAGCAGCTGCAGCTCTTTTTTTTTGATATAAATCTTTTGAGGTTTATGAAATGAATGTAAAAAAAATAAATATCCGTTATTCAAAAGTGATGGTGATTGCAGCTTTTATAATAATTCCGCTTCTTCTGCTTTTTACCTTCACCTATCTGCCATTCGGCGAAATGGTAAGCTACAGTTTTTATAAAATGAAATATATTGGTGAAAGGACTTTTGTTGGATTAAGAAATTACAAAGATCTTTTTACCCGCGATGATATTTTCAGGTCGCTCAAGAACTCACTTTATTACATGGGCGGTTCTGTGGTTCAGCTGGTACTGGCACTTCTGCTTGCTACCCTCCTGAGTTTTAAAACAAAGCTTGGAAATCTTTTTAAGGGAATACTTTTTTTCCCTTTCTTAATAAATGGTATTGCTATTGGTTTTATTTTTAAGTTCTTCTTTACCCATGGTTTCGTTCTTGATACAGTTCTTGGCTGGCTGGGCATTCCTCTGGAAAAGCTTCCATACTGGCTTAAGACTCAAGGCTTAAACAATGTTTCACTCGTTGGAACTTCCGTATGGCGTTATCTTGGTCAGAACATGGTACTTTTTATTGGAGCAATTATGTCTGTAGATGCAGAGCTTTATGAAGCCGCAGAACTTGACGGTGCCTCCAAAGTACAGCAATTTTTTCATATAATTCTGCCCAGCATAAAAACCATAGTCACTCTGAACATCATTCTTTCCATAACAGGTTCCCTTAGTGCCTTTGAACCGCCCTTTGTTATTACAAAAGGTGCAAACGGAACCGGAACCTACTTCATAATAATGGATCAGGTAGCACACACTAGTCAGAAAGTTGGACTTGCTTCAGCCATGGCAGTTTTCCTTCTTATGCTGATTTTCATCGTCACCATCATTCAAAAGCTTGTACTCAAATATGCCTTCAAAAACGCAGACACAGGAACAGGCAAAGGAGACATTTTATGATGTTAGAAAAAAAAGCAAAATATAATTCAGTTGTACAGACCGCATTAAAATACTTTATCCTTATATTCTTTGCCTTCTGTACCATACTCCCTCTAATTTCCTGTCTCATTACTTCTTTGAAAAACACTGAGGAATATCAATCAACTTCCGTAATGGTTCTTCCAAAAATACTGTACTTCAAAAACTTTATTGATGCCTTCAAGCTTGCAAATATGGGACGGGCTTTTATTAATTCATTTGTAGTGCTTGTATTTGTCCTTGCTGGTTCAATTCTCATAAGCTCTCAGCTCGCATTTGTCTTAAACCGTTTCCAGTTTCCGGGTAACACTTTAATCCGTCGTCTCTTTCTTTTTGCGACTCTTCTTCCAGGTGTTGCCATGCAGGATTCTGTTTATTCAATTATGGGAAAGCTTGGTTTTATCAATCATCTTTACGGTTATATAATAATGATGATGGGAACAGACGTAATTTCAATTTACATTTTCATTCAGTTTATGGAAAATATTTCTGTCTCTCTGGATGAATCAGCTATAATTGATGGTGCTTCCTATTTTAAGATTTACTGGAGTATTATTCTTCCTTTGCTTAAACCAGCAACCGTTACCAGTATGATCTTAAAAGGAGTTAGCTGCTATAACGAATATTACTGTGCTAATCTTTATCTTCAGGATGTTAAGCTCCGAACTGTTGCAATCTCTCTGTATACTTTTACAGGACCGCTGGGCAGTCAATACAATCTTATTTGTGCAGGGGTTATAATATCAATGCTTCCGGCCTTTATAGTATTTATTTTATGCCAGAAGCAGATTTATTCGGGAATTACAAGCGGGGCTGTCAAAGGATAATTCAATCTTTTTTAATAAGATTAAATTATCCTTCAAAACTATTCTCAATGAACTAGCCTTAGCCTGCAAGATGTTCTGCAAAGTGACCGTCCAGATTGTGATAAGCAAAGCTGTATAAAATCTCGGCTACATCATTAAGCGGTTTTCTTGTTTTCAAGCCCATGCTGTGTGCAAAGTTGCAGGCAGCTTTTGTAGATTCAGGGTGCCAGAGCTTGGCATTTTCAAGATTGATGTAAGAAAGATTTTCTGCATAAGCTATTGCCTTGATATGTGCATTCATAAGCTCTATGTTCTTATCATTATTAGGATTATCAATAGAAACTAAAGCTATTCTACAATTCTTGTTACAGCTTCTTACACTCATAATAAGACCGGTGTAATAAGCATCAAAGGCAGAAGGATTTGTTTTAGCAAGCAGAGCATCATTTTCACCAAGATGAATCAGCAAGCCTTCTGGAGCAAGAGGAGCTACTGCTTTTTCAAAATATTCTTTTGCATGTGACATTGTTAGTCCAGCCTCACTCTTGTTATAAAGTTCAAAATTAAAGCTATATTCATTTGCAAGCTGTGCTACAGGAATTGCTTTGTCGATTGCGCCACCCATAAGAATGACTCCATTTTTCTTTTCTGCTGAATCAGCACTTTTGTTGATTACCTCATCCAATGAATATGTGTAGTTATACATAGTTTCTTTATCTCCTTCATTATTTTTTATTTCTACAACCGGAAGACTTCTTCTGGCCGATTTTTCCGCTTTTCTATCAAGCCCTTTATTTCTAAAATATACAAACATGTTAGTCATTACTATCGCAAGATTCAAAAAATAAACAGCCAGAACATAATTAAACTGACCATTCATAATTTTTGCAGTAATGCCAGCCACATATCCTGTAATAATCAGAACAATAAATGGCAGGCTCATTCCCTTTGCTGTTCTGGCTCGGTAGGCTTTGCTAACATTTAGCGGCCAGGAAAAGCCAAAACAAACTAACATTAACGCTTCAAAAAGATGCGTGTAATTCATCTCAATCACCTCTCTAAACTTTATGGCTTTATAATATCACTAGAAAAAAAATCCGCAATTTTTTGAAAGAAAAGAAAATACTTTTTAAAATAAAAAAAATATTCTGCATTTTCCAG
>JAEETM010000023.1 GCA_016290335.1 Treponema sp.
TATTGTTTATATAGTTATGGAAAAACAGTTATTGTCAAATGACGAAGGTGATGAAAATGTTCAAGACTGATATACATATGTTGCGCTGGGAAACAGGAATGAAACAGGAAGAACTTGCTGAAAAAGTAGGAGTTCGTAGAGAAACAATCAGTGCTTTAGAGAAAGGAAAATATAATCCATCTTTAAAACTTGCAATGGATATTGCGAAAGTTTTTGATAAGAAGGTTGAAGATATTTTTCATTTTTATGAAGATCCCTTAGAACAATAAAACATCAATATTTCTCTTACTTCATAAAGTCTAATTTCAGTGATATAATTTGAAAAATAATAGATTTGTAAAAGGTTATATTTATGCCTACGTTAGATTGGATTGGAAAGAAAAAAGTTGTAAATCATCATTTGGAAGTACCGTTCCGCGTGCTCGAAAAGAAATATGATTTTTCTAGTAAGGATGGGGAAAACAAAATAATCCACGGTGATAACCTTGAAGCTTTAAAATCTCTTCTTCCCGAATACGAAGGCAAAATAGACTGCATTTATATAGATCCTCCATACAATACCGGAAACGAAGGCTGGGTCTACAATGATAACGTAAACGACCCGCGCATAAAAAAGTGGCTTGGTGAAGTTGTGGGCAAAGAAAGCGAAGATTTTACCCGTCACGACAAATGGCTTTGTATGATGTATCCCCGCCTTAAATTGTTGCAGAAACTTTTGAGTGAAAACGGAGCAATTTTTATTAGCATAGATGACAATGAACAGGCAAATCTAAAATTGATTTGTGATGAGATTTTTGGAAGCGTTAATTTTGTGGCGAATGTGAGTTGGCAGAGAACGTATTCAATGCGAAATGATGTAAAGGGAATAGCGTCAGAAGTTGAAAGTATAATCGTCTATGGTAAAAATCCAAACTGGCAACCTAATAGACTCCAAAGAACAGAAGAAATGGATTCAAAATATAAGAATCCCGACAATGATCCTAAAGGTGCTTGGCGTAATATCGTTGCGAGTGCACCAGGAGCAACAACTCATCAAGGAATGGTTTATGCAATTCAAAATCCATTGACAGGTGATTATGCATATCCGCCACAAGGTCGTTGTTGGTCTTTAGGGCAAGATCAAATGTTAAAGGCCATGAATGAATGGTGTAATTATGAACTAAAAGATTTGCATGATATAGAAAAACGGGCAGAAATGTGTGGTGTATCGAAAGATAAAATAAAAAAAGATGTTTTTGCCATAGTTTTAAAAGATGATTTAGAAATAGCAAAACAAAAAGCACAGAATATTTTAAATAATGGTGTTATTCCTGAATTTTATTTTTCAAAACAAGGGTTTGGTACATTAAGCCGTAAAGCATATCTTAATTCTGTTTCTGGTCGCCCTGTTACAAATTTTTGGTCATTTGAAGAATGTGGACATACCGATGAAGCTTCTCGTCAATTAAAGAATATGTTCGATGGAAAAGCAATTTTCGACACTCCCAAACCCACACGCCTAATCGAACGCATTCTGCAAATTGCTACAAACAAAGACTCCATCATCCTCGATTCTTTTGCAGGTTCCGGTACAACTGCTCACGCTGTTTTGAACATGAATCGCAAAGACGGCGGTAACCGTAAGTTTATTTTAATAGAAATGATGGACTATGCAGAATCAATTACTGCAGAACGAGTAAAAAGGGTAATCAATGGTTATGGTGATGTTGAAGGAACTGGTGGAGACTTCAGCTTTTATGAACTTGGCGAACCACTTCTCTTGGATGGTTTAATCAACGAAAAAGTAGACATTCAAAATATCCGCGAATATATCTGGTTCACGGAAACGCATACTAAGATTCCCGTATCAAGTACGGGAATGACAACGAGTACGGGAATGACAGCAGACAAGAATGCTATGACGGCTGACAAGAATGTCATTGTCGGGCTTGACCCGACAATCTCCGACAATGAATATTTTCTCGGCAAACATAACAACGCTTCCTACTGGTTCTTCTATAAGAAAAACGAAGAAACCTGTTTGAATTATGATTTTTTAAGTACAATGAAAACAAAAGCAGACCAATACATTATTTATGCCGATGTCTGCCGCTTGCCGGAATCATTTCTAAAAGAGCATAATATTGTTTTTAAGAAAATCCCACGCGAAATACAAAAGTTCTAGAAAGTGTGGTATAATAAAAATGGAGGTAAATTTATGAGAAAAGAATTTTGCGAAAAAGATGGTATTTTAATTACATACACAGAAACAGATGTTTGTTTTGAAGATTGTAAAACGGCAGAATCAGTTTTAATTGCAAATGATGGTACAGTTCTTCACTCAAATTTTAACGATGAAAAAAATGAATATTTCAAAGAATATCTTAAAAAGATTTACCCAGCCATTACTTCATTCAGAAGTCTTGATTCTTTGGAGATTGCTTAATGCCACAATTTATAAGAGCAGCCGGATTTAAAATATATTTTTGGTCAAACGAAAAAGATGAACCTATTCACTTTCATGCTACAAAAGGCGATCCAAATGAAAATGATACTAAGTTCTGGCTTTTACAAAATGGTTCAATACAACTTGCTCACAACAAAGGTCGTATTTCCGATAAAGATCTGTCAAAAATTATGTCAGTAATGCAATTGTATTATTCTGAATTTATAGAATTTTGGAAAACTTATTTTGGTGGAACAGTAAAATTTTATAAATAGTTAGGCATCTTTATGGAATTAAAATCGTATCAAGCTACTGTAATAAATGATTTATCTCGTTTTTTAGATATTCTTCAAGAGAAAAAAAATATATCAGATTCTTATTCCTATTTCTGGGAAAATCACGAGCGTACTCCTCTTGAACCTAGACTTGGAGAAACAATTGAACCTTATGATAATTCTGTAAAAGGATGTCCTCATGTTTGTATGAAGGTTCCAACAGCTGGTGGTAAAACCTTTATAGCCTGTTCTTCATTAAAAGTAATTTTTGATCACTTTGGAAAAGAAAAAAAACGAGCTGTAGTTTGGCTTGTTCCTTCAGATGCAATTCTCCAGCAGACACTGGCAAATCTAAAAAATCCAGAGCATCCGTATAGGCAGAAAATTGATATTGATTTTTCAGGAAAGGTTGAAGTATATAATAAAAATGAACTTCTAAATGGAGCTGGTCTTTCTGTTGAATCTGTAAATCAAAATCTCAGTATTTTTGTAATGAGCTATGACAGCTTCAGAACAAGCAATAAAGATGGTCGAAAAGTTTATGAAGACAACGGATATCTCCAAAAGCTTTCTCCAATGCTTGCTAATCAATCTATAGACGACACAATTACAGTAATGAAGATTTTACAATCTTTAAATCCTGTTGTCGTAGTAGATGAAAGCCACAATGCAAAATCAGATCTTTCTATTCAGATGCTCAATGAGTTAAATGCTTCCTTCATTTTAGACTTAACTGCAACACCAAGAAAGAACAGTAACATCATTACTTTTGTCCCGGCAATTGAACTTAAAAAAGCAAATATGATTAAGCTTCCGGTTATAGTTTCAAATCAGCCGGACAAACACAGTGTAATTAATACTGCAATTTATTTACAAAAACAATTAGAGCAGAAAGCTCAAATCGCTTACAATTCAGGCACAGATTCATACATTCGTCCAATTGTTTTATTCCAGGCCCAACCAAAGAAGGGTGAAGAAAATACAACTTACGATAAAATTAAACAGATTCTAATTAAGAAAGGTATTCCAGAAGAAGAAATAAAAATAAAGACTTCCGATAAAAACGAACTTGCAGGTATAAATCTTTCTGATAGTGAATGTAAAGTAAAATATATTATTACAGTGAATGCTTTAAAAGAAGGTTGGGATTGTCCGTTTGCATATATTCTTGCAAGCCTTGCAGATAGGAGTTCAACAGTAGATGTTGAGCAGATTTTAGGACGAGTTTTACGATTACCTTATACAAGAAGACATTCGATTTCTGAACTCAATTTAAGTTATGTTCTTACTTCATCCTCAAACTTTTTGCAGACAATGCAACAGATTGTAAAAGGTTTAAATGCAGCTGGATTTACAGATAAAGATTACAGAATTGCAAATCCAATTGAATCAACAGCTTCAACATTAACTGTTAATCAAAAACATGAAGAAGAAAAACAGCAGACAATATCTTATGATGATACGCAGGATGATTTAGATTTTATTATTTCAGAACCTCAGGTATCTTATGGAAATACTGATTCTGTTGTTTCAAATATTTCCACAAAAGTAAAAGATGATGTCGAGAGCATTATAGAAAGAGCCAGCGTTGAAGAAAAATCTTTTTCACAGGAAGCTCTGGATTTAACACAGAAAGAACAAGAGGGATATATTTTAATTCCATCAGAAATGGGTAATCAAGTTATGAAAGCAAAAATTAATGAAGTGTTCCTGCAATCAGCAAAAGACGTAAAGCTTCCTCAATTCTGTACAATTGAAAATGTTGGTGACTTATTTGGTGGAAGTGAAAAAAAAGTATTATTTGATAAAAACACACTTCTTGAAGAGTTTAAACTTAGTAAAGCAGATACAGAAATAGATTTTGAATTAGGCGAAACTAACATTTATAAAGTAGATTTAAGTGAAACAAATAAAGATAATACGCCGTCCTTTTCGCAGGTTGATGGTAGACAGCGAGATTTCCTTTTAAAATTATTAGCAGATCCTAAACAGCGGCCTGCAATGAAAGAAGCCTTTGCCAGCACTTTATTTGATAACATTGGAAATATGTATCCTATAGCAGATGCTGAAATAAAAAAATATATCGAAAGAATTATTGATGATTTTACAGATGCTCAGTTTACAGATTTAGCTTCAAATGATTATACATATTCTTTAGCAATTAAAAATAAAATTAACAAATTGTCAAAAGAATATGTAAAGACAAACTTTAAACATAATCTTGCTTCAAATAAAATTATTGCAGAAATAGACTGGAGTCTTCCTCTTGAAAAACCTATATTAAAAATTTGTCCTGCTATTATAAAATCTCTTTATGATAAAGAAGAATCCATAAATGGCTTTGAACTTGAAGTTATAAACTCTGTTGCAAATATGGAAAATATAGAATGGTGGACTCGTAACAGAGAGAAAAAAGATTTTTGTATTAATGGATTTATAAACCATTATCCTGATTTTATTATAAAAACTAAAAAAGGAAATATTGTTTTACTGGAAACAAAAGGTGACCATCTTGATGCTTCTGATAAAATTGAACTTGGTAGATTATGGGAAGCAAAAGCTGGAAATAAGTTTAAGTATTTTTTGGTTTATGATAAACGAACAGTCGATGGTACATATACAAAAGATGAGTTTTTGGGAATAATAAAAAACTTGTAAATAAAAAGAGATAACCTTATGCAACAAAAATTATTCAGATTCTTTTCGATTTTATTTATCCTTTTAGGAGCTATTTCAATTTTCTATGATGTCATACTCATTTGCACCTGCCCTGGAACTTTTTGGGATAATGTAATTTCCTTTACACATATTTGGTCGGCACTTGGAGTGTATTGTTTTTTCTGCGGAATATGGCGGATTAAAAAAGGTAGCGCTTTTGTGAAGGCTTGGAATAAAAAAGCAAAACTAACAGTTGGTAGTTTTGCTGGAGTTGCAATCATCATCAGCGTAATAAACTTGTGTTTTATTTTGAACCCGGTTCTTGCCAGCGAGGATGATGAAGTTGATTATGTGATTCTTCTTGGTGGCGGAATTAGTAAAGATGGTAAGCTGCCAAAGTCTGTGGTGGCGCGTGGAGAAAAAGCGGCGGAATATCTTAATCAGCACAAGAATGCAGTTTGCGTGGTGACTGGAGGAACTTTACATTTTTTGCCGGTAGCCGAAGCACCAGAGTTAAAAAATCTTCTTGTTCAAAATGGAGTTGAAGCTTCAAGGATTCTTGTGGAAGACCAGGCATTGGATACAATTCAGAACTTTCAGTACAGCTGTAAAATGCTTGCCGATTTTGAAGGTCTTTCCCAGCAGCAGATTTTGGATAGTCGCATTGCAGTTGTTACAAGCTATTTTCATTTGCGTCGAGCAGAACGTCTTGCAAAGAGGATGGGCTTTACCTGCATAAAAGGAGTTGGTTCAAAAACTCCGCCGCTGAATGTTTTGCATACTTATGTAAGGGAAATCTGTGCCTACATAAAATTGAATCTGCGGATTATGCTCACCGGCCAACCAAAAAAAATTGTGAATTGATGACACAAGTTTTGCTTTGCAAAACTTGAAGCGAACCTAAAAAAGTTGGCGGTAACCAAAAAACAGTCAGGTTCGCTATTTTTGTTACTAGAAATAACAAATCTCAAAATCACACTTTTCGGTAAAACCAATTCTATGGTAGAGTTGCAGGGCAGGGTTGTTTTTATCTTTTACAAACAGGCAGACTTTTCTGTTTGTCTTTTTTATTCTGCCACAAATTGCATAAACAAGATTCCAGGCATAATAATTTTTTCTGTAAAGAGGATGTGTGTAAACTCCGCCTAACTGCACCCAATGTATACCGATAGCGTTTGTGTTAGCTTTGGCTACCACTTCATCATCAGAATAAAGCGCAAAGCACAATTGATTTTTCAAAATCTGCTTAAGCGATGCCGAACATTCCAAATCCGAAACCTGCTTGTTAGCCGGGGCTACCTCTTTTACAATATATTTTTTTTGCAGCTCAAACAGCGAATCAAAATCATTATCATTACAACGACGAATTTCATCATCACAGCTAAGAGGCTCCGGTGGCGGCAAAAGATATTCATCAAGTGTCATAAGCTTGTAATGATTTGTCTGCTGCGGTTCAAGAGATTTAGTCTGCAAAATGGAAAGGATAAAATCTGTGCCAATGCTTTCGCCGTTTATAACTTTTATTTTCTTTTCGGTAAAAACTTTTTGCTCATCAAAAAATTGCAGGAGAGCCTGGGCCAGTTCTGTCATTGCCGGATTTAAATCAATTGTCATTGTCGAACTTGATTCGACAATCTCATTACTAGATTCCCGTGTCTGGCACTGGCACGGGAATGACAGTGTTTGTGTTTCAATATTTGGAATACAATGAAGTAATGTTTTATCAAAAAAAATCACACCGACAATATCCTTTGCAGTTTGTACGGAATCATTTTTTGAGATGATAAAAATGTGTTCGTCTTTTTTCCGAATGTGCGAAGCCAGCGTTACGCATTTATATTCATAAGGAGCAATAAACTCCTCAATCATTGGAAAGGTCCGCCCGCTCGCCGCAATAAAGTTCATAAGAATAGTTTATCACAAAAAAAGATGCTGAAACAAGTTCAGCATGACAGTATGGAAAAAAGATATAAAAAAGTGTTGACAGTGTTGTTGTATTATTGTATTATACACTTAATACAGTAATACTTTAATACAATTGCGTGCTGAAAATATGGCATGACAAACATTCCTTTTTCGGAGGATATATGAATTATCAATTTACAAATGATAAGCCGATTTATCTTCAGATTATGGATGCTTTTAAAACTGCAATTGTGTCTGGGGAATTAAAACCTGGCGGACGGCTGGATTCGGTGCGGGATCTGGCAATGGCGGCAAAGGTAAATCCGAACACGATGCAGAAAGCACTTTCTGAACTTGAAAGAATCGGGTTGGTTCGCACGGAGCGTACTTCGGGGCGATTTATAACGGAGGATGGAGATTTAATCGACAAGATGAAAACAGAAATTGCCGAAACCGAAATTGAGCTTTTCCTAAAAAAAATGGAAGCTCTTGGCTTGAACAAAGCTGAGGTGATTGAGCTTTTGAAAAATCAGTAAACACAGGAGGAAAGATATATGGATGCAGTTCTTGAATTAAAAAATATTACTAAAAAATATGGCAGTAAAGTTGCCTTGGATAATGTTTCATTAAGTGTTCCAAAAGGTTCAATTGTTGGATTGCTTGGACCAAACGGCAGCGGTAAAACTACAATGCTTAAGCTTGCCACTGGACTTTTGCAGCCAACAAGCGGAGAGATTTTTGCCTGCGGTTTTAAGCCGGGTGCAGAATCAAAAGATTTGGTTGCCTACCAGTCAGATAAAGTTTACCTGAACGATTGGATGAACGTTTATGATTTGATGAGTATGCTTGATGATTTTTATTCTGGCTTCAACAAAGAAAAAGCACTCGATATGCTTCAGAGCTTAAAAATCAATCCAAAAGACAAGCTTAAGGAAATGTCTAAGGGAACAAAGGAAAAGGTTCAGCTTATTACAACAATGTGCCGCGATGTTCAGCTTTATCTTTTGGACGAGCCGATTGGTGGTGTTGATCCGGCTGCCCGTGATTACATCTTAAACACAATCCTTTCCAACTACAGTGAAAATGCAACGGTTATAATTTCAACTCATCTTATTGCTGATGTTGAGCCGGTTCTTAATCACGTGCTTTTCTTAAAGGATGGTCGCATTATTCGTCAGGGTGATGTAGATGATATTCGCGAAGAAACTGGAAAATCAATTGATGAATTATTCCGCGAAGAGTTCAGATGCTAAGGAGGTATTATTATGAAAAATCCATTTGAAAGAATAGGTAAAGTTATAAAATATGAGTTCAAACATTCGGCCAGAACATTGTTGCCTTTGTACGGTGTGCTTTTAGTTTTGGGATTACTCACAGGACTTTCGGTAAGTCAGCAGAAGTATGATAAAATTATTTCATCAGTGGTGGGAGAACAGTCTTATCATTACGAATTGCAGGGTCAGGAAGCTGCTAAAGCAATGATAACAGGTTTGCTTGTTATGGCAGTAGTTGGGCTTTCAGTTGCAATCATAGTAACTACAATTGTAAGTCTTGCAAGAAGATTCAAACAGAGTATGCTTGGTGATGAAGCTTATTTAAATCTTTCCTTGCCGCTTACGATGGGGCAGCAGCTTTGGGGAAGATTTATTATGGACTTCCTCTGGCTTTTCTGCTGCGTTATTGTAATCTTCCTTACCTTCCTGCTTTGCTTTATGAGGATGAATCTGCCGCAATTTTTCCAGGAGCTTCGCAATGCAATTCCAGAAATGAATGAAGCATTGGGTCAGCAGAATCTTTCGATTGGAAAAGTCATTGCTGTTCTTTCTTTGATGAGCATAAGTGCAAGCATGTGGGTTATCACTTTTATTTTTGTAGTAAACTCTATTTCGCATCTTTTCAAAAATCAAACCCGACTTATGAAAGTAATTGCAATAATCGTTTTGATTTGGCTGAGTGGAAAAGCAGTAGATTTGTTTACAATCGAAGATATCTCAATGATGCGGGATAATGGCGGCTACTTATTTGTACGAAACGGACTTATTATTTCTGCAATCAACTTTGTGTGGTCGGCAATTTACTTTGCAGTCTCTCAGTTTGTGTTTACAAAAAAGTTGAATCTTGAATAAAGATTGCCGTGTCTAACACGGCAATGACAGGTAGACCTGAAAATCTATTTACAAGGTGTCGGGTTCTTTTTTTCACAGGCGATTGGTTCATATTCAATTCGGATGTCTGGCAGAGCTGTAAGAACTTCATAGTAATTATTCATCCAGTCACCGTCCGAAGCTGAATATGGATCAGAGCCATCTTCCGGATGATTCATTCCATCAGCAGGTGGTGCAAAAATACGAAGCTTCATTTCTGTGGCTTCTTTGATTTTGTGCTCAAAGAAATAACTCATCAAATCAATACACTTTACACCTGGTGCCTTATAGAACCACCAGCCGCCAAGTTCCAGCATAAGATTTTTTTCAAGCAAATCGTTTTCAAAATATACTTCTGCAAAACAAGGATCTTTTTCAATTTTGAGTTCAAGCTCAATTCCTTCTGCATCTTCGGAATTGCCCCAGCGCAATTTTACAGGAAGCTTTGTTCGTTTTCCGCTTTCAAGCTGCTGATGAAAAAAAGGTTTGTGTAAAGCTTTTTTGTAGCTTGCAAGCATTGGTTGTTCAATACCAACATCTTTGTTGTTAGGGTCGGTTACTTCAAGTCCAAGGCGACCATCATCACGGAACTGATAGAGTGTAAAAGCGGAAAGCCATTTTTCTTTATCGGCTTCAAGGAGCTTCATAAAACGACTCATCATTTTTGCCTGCTCGTAAGCACCTGTAACATCACCGTCGCCATTGAGTTCAGAAAGTACCATAGGCTTATCCTGCCCGGTAATTTCCTTTAAGCGTTTGTATGTTGCCTTTGATTTTTCATAAACATCTTTTGTGTTATAGCAGGCATAGCTGTTTGTTTTTTTTGTAGCAACATCATAAGGCCAGCCCCAATGCAGCGAAAGATACTGATCTCCAGACCAAATGTCCGCAGCCTTGTGAGCCTCCAGAAAAATATCTTCCATTTCAATTTTGCCTGTTTCTTTCTGGTACATTCCTGCGCAAAGAATAACTTTTACGTTAGGCGCATGTTCGTGCATAACCTTGCAAACCAAAACAAAAAAATCTGCAAGCTGCTGATAAGAAGCACGTCTGTTAAAACAGAACCAGGTTCCGGTACACTCGTGATTTACACGAAGCAGCAGTCTACCATAAGGGCGCAAATCTTTTGCAATTGGAATTAAATCTTCTTCTTTAAGGGAAGGGTCAATCGTAAGTGAAAGAACAACATCCATTCCGTGACGACGAATCTCTTTCATAAACTTAAATGGCTCATCATCACGTAAACCTTCTTTACCGCCACGATATGGAAAATAATCTTCGTAAGGATAATCCCATGCACCCTTTGCATTTTTAAAAGCAGCGCTTGCTCTTGTTGGCCAGGTTTTTTCGTTAGGATAATAAGTGTACATTAAACTGATGCCGCGGTGGATTCGTTTTAGTTTTTGTAAAATATAATCCTGATTTACATATAATCCGCGTTCACTTCCATCTCCCAAATCCAATGCACACGGACAAGGTTTTAAATATACTCGATTCATTTTTTTCTCCAAACAAGTGTCGTTATCACATTTTATGCGATAATCCCTCTCTAAGGGAAATCCCCTATAGTGTTTATATTGTACAATTATTTCATTTTTTGTGAAGATATAATACAAACATTTATATAAAAATATAAAATTATTCGTTTTTTATAAAGTGGGAGTAAGAGCCTTCTTTATCGTTAGTTGACTGTAATTCTATTAATCTGTAAAATAAAAAAACTATATTAAATAAGAAAATAAATTTTTTTATATGGAGTAAAATCAATGGCTACAAAGTATGTTTACTTTTTTGGTGACGGCGATGCAGAAGGCGATGAGTCAATGCGTCCTATCCTTGGCGGTAAAGGTGCTAACCTTGCTCAGATGGCAAAGGCTCCTTTAAGTCTTCCAGTTCCACCTGGATTTACAATTTCTATTGATGTTTGTCAGGAGTACTACAAATTAGGAAAGAAATATCCAAAGGGACTCAAAGAAGAAGTTGCAAAATATCTTGACAAACTTGAGACTTCTTTTGGAAAGAAGCTTGGTGATGAAAAAGATCCACTTCTCGTTTCAGTTCGTTCAGGTGCTGCAGAATCAATGCCTGGTATGATGGATACAATCCTCAACCTCGGTCTTAACGACAAATCAGTTCTTGGCCTTGCTGCTAAAACAAACAACCCACGCTTTGCTTGGGATGCTTACCGCCGCTTTATCCAGATGTACGGAAACGTTGCTATGGGTGTTGAGCACGATAAGTTCGAAAAAATCATTGCTAAAGTAAAGGCAATTCGTGGTATTAAAGAAGACCCAGAATTGAACGTAGACGAACTCAAGAAGATCGTTGAAGATTATAAGAAGATGTACAAGAAAGAAAAGGGCGAAGACTTCCCTCAGGATCCACAGGTTCAGATGTGGGGAGCTATTGGCGCTGTATTCGGTTCCTGGATGAACCCACGTGCTATTACATACCGCAAGCTCAACAACATTGACGAGCGTGTAATCAAAGGAACTGCTGTAACAGTAATGGCAATGGTATTCGGTAACATGGGTGATACATCTGGAACAGGTGTTGCATTCAGCCGTGACCCTTCAACTGGTGAAAACCACTTTATGGCAGAATACCTCATCAACGCACAGGGTGAGGACGTAGTTGCTGGTATCCGTACTCCAATGGATATTTCTGCTCTTGAAAAACAGCAGCCAAAAATCTTCAAACAGATTACAACAATCAGAAATAGACTTGAAAAACACTATCACGACATGCAGGATATGGAGTTCACCGTACAGGAAGGAAAACTCTTTATGCTCCAGTGCCGCAATGGTAAGAGAACTGGACCAGCAGCTGTTAAGATGGCAGTTGACATGGTTGCAGAAAAGCTCATCACAAAAGAGCAGGCTCTTCTCCGCGTAAAGCCAGATCAGCTTGATCAGTTGCTCCACCCACAGTTTGATGCAAAAGCTCTTAAGGCTGCTAAAGCTTTGGCTGAAGGTCTTAACGCTTCACCAGGAGCTGGATGTGGACAGATTGTATTCACAGCAGAAGAAGCTGTTGAAATGGACAAAGCTGGAAAGAAGGTTATCCTTGTTCGTAAAGAAACTTCTCCAGATGACATTGCCGGAATGTATGTTGCTCAGGGTATCTTGACTTCTACAGGTGGACGTACATCTCACGCAGCTGTAGTTGCCCGCGGTATGGGAACTCCTTGTGTTTGTGGTTGTGCAGCTGTTGTATTCTCAGGAAAAGACACAGTTACAATCGGTGGAAAATCATTCAAGAAGGGTGACTTCATTTCTATCGACGGTTCAACAGGTAAAGTTTATGGTGAAACAATCCCTGTAACTCCTGCTAACGTTTCTGGTGACCTCGAAACATTCCTTGGTTGGGCAGATGAAATCCGTGCTAAATCAAAACGCACCACTCCATCTGGAAAAACAGTTAAGGGCTTTGATGTTCTTGCAAACGCTGAACAGAACGAAGCTGCAATTGCATTCCGCTTTGGTGCAGCAGGTATTGGTCTTTGCCGAACAGAACACATGTTCTTTGAAGAGCCAAAACTTACTTCATTCCAGAAGATGATTATTTCTAACACAACAGAAGAAAGAAAAGAAAACCTCAAGGCTATTCTTCCATATCAGGAGAAAGACTTCTACGAAATCATTAAGGCTATGGAAGGCCGAGCAGTAACAATTCGTCTCTTGGACCCTCCATTAAACGAGTTCGTACAGGCTGAAACTCCAGAACTTGCTAAAGCTCTTGCTAAGAAGCTTGGTGTTAAGAATAGCGTAATCGAAAAGAAATATGCTGAACTTAATGAGCACAACCCAATGCTCGGTCACCGCGGATGCCGTCTTGCAATCACTTATCCAGAGATTTATGAGACACAGGTTGAAGCAATTGCCCGCGCTACAGCTAAGGCTGAAAAAGAAGGTCTTGCACACGATGTTCGCATTATGATTCCTAACGTAACAACTTACCAGGAACTTAAACAGATTCGTGAACAGGCTTTGGCAGTAATTGCTAACGTAAACAAAGAACTCGGAACATCACTCAAGTTCCAGATTGGTTCTATGATTGAGTTCCCAAGAGCTGCTGCTACAGCTGACAAGATTGCTGAATATGCAGACTTCTTCTCATTCGGAACAAATGACCTTACACAGACAACATTCGGTTTCAGCCGTGATGACTACTCTAAGTTCATCGATTCTTACTTGGATCAGAAGGTTCTCCTCCAGGATCCATTCAAGACATTGGACGAAGATGGTGTTGGTGTAATGATTGGCCTCGCAGAAGAAAAGGGACGCGCTACAAAGAAGAACCTCCACTTGGGAATCTGTGGTGAACACGGTGGTGATCCAGCTTCTATCGAGCTTTGCTACAAGCTTGGTTTGAATTATGTTTCATGTTCTCCATTCCGTGTACCAGCTGCTAGATTGGCAGGTGCTCAGGCTGTAATTAAGTCTAAGAAATAACAAATAAATTGTTGTTATGATTAAAAAGCTGTCCGAAAGGGCAGCTTTTTTTGTGTCTTTTTTGCTATTTATGGTGTAAAATAATAAAATGAGTTACGTCTATGAATATGATATTGTAGCCATTGTTTTTACTTTTATTATTATTATTACTTTTCTGCGCAACAAAACAATAGAAACCAGCATTACAAAGATTTTTACAATTTTAATTACTGATGTTATTATTGCCGATATTTTTGACCTGCTAACAAACTATACTATTAATAATTCTGATAAGATTCCTATCTGGTTAAATGCTCTTCTTTTAATGATATTTTACATAACCTATAACTCTTTTGTGCCATTAATCTGTTTGTTTTTGCTTATTCAAACAGGAACACCGCTCAAAATTAAGAATAAAAGGTTTCTGATTTGCAGCTTACCCTATTTTCTGGCAATTTTTCTTATTATAGTTTCTCCATTTTTACATACAGTTTCTTATTTTGATTCTGATTATAACTATCATTATGGTATTTTCTTTATTGGTTTATATATTATTGCGGGTTTTTATATTCTTGTTTCTCTGTATATTACAATAAAAAATAGAAATAATTTTTCATTAAAGCAAAAACGTATTTTTTATATGTTTCTCTGTTCCTGTGTAGGAATTGCACTTGTTCAGCTTTTACCACATTTTAGAGGACTTTCGCTGGCCTGTCTTATGTTTTCAATTTCTGTGTATTTTCTCTACAGGTCGCTTAAAAATCCTGAAGACTATATAGATTCCGAAGCGGATATTTTTAATGATTATGCTTTAAAAACTGTAATGAGTCAGATAGTTCAGAAAAGGTATAAAACTAAAAAAAATATTATTGCAATCCAGCTGATGGGTATAGATTATCTGAATAATACGATTGGCGAAGAAAAACGGCTTGTAATCTTAAAACAGATAGTACATTTACTGCAGATTGCCGTTGGTAAAAAAAATCTTTACCGCTATTCCAACAGCCGTTTTGTTGCAATTATACCTTATGATCAGAATCTTTTGGAAAAAACAGTAGAAAAAATAAGATGCATTTTTGAAGATACCTTTAGAATTAACGAAATGGTAATTTCAATTTCTGTACGAATAAGCCATTTTTCTATTCCAGAGGATGCAGACGATTTTGAAACTGTTTTTGAGCTTATAGAAAACTCTCTTGATAATCTTCTGGATTCTGCACCTGGAACAATAATGCACGTTAAAAAAGATATTCTTGAAGGCAAGAGACGGGAAAAATACATCTTAAAAATCCTTAGAGAAGCGTGCGAAACAAATGATTTTGAAGTTTATTATCAGCCGATTTTTTCTGTTAAAGAAAACCGTTTTGTTGCCGCAGAAGCCTTATTAAGGTTTAAAAACCCGGAGCTTAAGCTTATCAGCCCAAAAGAGTTTATTCCGCTGGCAGAAAAAAATGGAATGATTCTTCAGATAGAAGATTTTGTTCTTCAATCGGTATGTAAGTTTTTGCGTGAATCTAAGATTTGCGATATTTACTTTAGATGTATTTATCTGAATATTTCTGCAATTCAGTATATGCAGGAAACTTTTATTTCCCGCTTTGTAAATACACTTGATTCTTATGGAATTGACCACGACAAAATTGTGTTTGACGTAAATGAAGTTTCTTCTTTGCTTTTACACAAGGATTTTGATAAAAGAAAGGAAGTTTTCAAGGAAGAAGGAATGCTCTTTGCGGTGAATGAGTTTGGTTATGGTTCTATTGATATTCTTAGTATGATTAATTATCCGATTCACTGTATAAAGATTGATAAGGAGTTAATTTGGAGCGCCGAAAAGGATGAAGATGTAAGAACTATTATGAATCATATGATTACTTCAATAATGTCTCTTGGTGCACGTGTTATAGCAGAAGGTATAGAAACCGAAGCTCAGCTGCAAATGCTAAAAGAAATAAAGTGTCCATATTTTCAGGGTTTCTATTTTATGAAAGCAGTACCAGCAAATCAGCTGCTTAAAGAACTGGAAGGAAAGCAATGAATTATATTTATAGATTCGATATAGCTGCAATTATTATTTCTATTTGTGTCTTTGTAAGCTTTTATAGGGAAAGAACTGTTAAAACAAAGTTTGTAAGAGCTTTTACAATTATTTTCTTTTTGATTTTAATGGTAAACGTAACGGATTTAACCTGTATCCTTATGCTTATGAATCCTCAGAAATATCCATTGGCTCTTCTTTATTTTGCTAAAATCTTTTACCAAATATTTTATCATAGTGCTCCAATCTGCTTCTTTTTATGGATGTATTATGGAACTCAAACAGAAAAAAACAGCTACAGCAAAAAACAGCAGATAATAATTGGTATTCCATATTTATTCAGTCTGCTGATGATTTTTACAACTGTTTTTACACATGCAATTTTGTATTTTGATGAACAAAAAGTATATCATCATGGAAAGCTTATATTTATTCTTTATGGAGAAGCTGCCTTTTATTTGATATTTGGAGTAATTAGGGTTATAAAAAATAGAAAAGTAATGACTCCAACTACAAGGCGAACAATTTACTTTTATTCCTTGTTATGTTTGCTGGGAGTTATTGTTCAGGTTATAAAACCAACCTGGCGAATTACAGGTTTTGCTCTTGTTGTTTCTGTTTTGCTTGGTTACTTTACGCTTGATAATCCTTCCGATTACATTGATAAAGAATTAAACTTAATGAATCGAAAGGGATTGCTTACAAACCTGAACAGAATGGCATTTACAGATAATCATCTTGAATTAATAAGCTTGAAAATTGAAGGCTTAAAAAACATAAGGGAAGTTCTGGGACGAGAAAATCAGATAATTTTGCTGCAAAGCATTGTGGAATACTTAAAATCCAGCTTTGGGTATAAAAACCTGTACAGAATTGCTGATGATATTTTTGTTGCGCAGCTGGAAGTGGATCATGAGCAGAGGCTCAGACAGCTGCTTGAACTGCAGAAAAGGTTTAAGGAATCGTTTAAGTGTGGAAATAATGATATTAGGGTTGATATCCTTATAAATCTTATTAATTATCCGGAAGATTCAAAAAATGTAATGGAAATTGTAGACTTTCTGGAAAATGCTTTTTCTGACAGTGTATTTTCTGAAAAAAATAACATTCATTATGTAAACAGGACTATTATTGAAAGGCGCCACAGAAAAAATCATATTGCAGAGCTTATGGAAAAGGCTTTGCTGGAAGATTCAAAAGGCTACCTTAAGATTGTGTACCAGCCGATTTATTCGGTAAGGCTGCATAAGTTTGATGTTGTAGAAGCGCTTGTTCGTCTTTATGATCCTGAGCTTGGCGAAATTATGCCAGAAGAGTTTATTCCAATTGCAGAAGAAAGCGGCCTGATTTTAAGACTTGGAAACTATGTTCTCAGAAAGGTCTGCGAGTTTGTAACAAAGAATGCTCTTTCTGAACATGGTGTAGAACATATAAGCATAAATCTTTCGATTGTTCAGTGTCTGCAGGAAAATCTTTATGAACAGCTTTCGGAAGTAATAGACGATTATTCAATCAATTTCCAGTATATTTATTTTGAAATTACGGAATCTGTAACAAAGCTTTCTAACGAAATCATTAAGGATAATATGATTAAGTTTAAGAATAAAAACATAAGCTTTATTATGGACTGCTATGGAAATCAGAATACTAATCTGGTTGATCTGGTAGAGTATCCTTTTACGGTTGTAAAAATTGACAGAAACTTTGCCTGGTATGCTATGGAAAACGAAAAGGCTAAAAAGATTCTGGAAGAAATGATTATTATGCTTAAGTCTGTAAAGAAGAAGGTTGTTGTTGTGGGTATAGAAACGCCGGAACAGGCTGCAGCGTTTACAAAAATGGGCAGCGATTACCTTCAGGGATTCTATTTTTCGAAACCGCTGCCACCAGAAGAGTTTATTGCCTTCATAAAGAAGCTGTAGAGATTGTCGGGTCAAGCCCGACAATGACAGAATTAAAAATGTCATTCCCGTGCTTGACACGGGAATCTCTTGCTATAATTGCTTCTTTCCGAGGTCTTTTAGGGTTTCTTTAAGCTGGGTGTCGCCGGTAAGCTCAACCAGGGTTGAAAGGATGGTGTCGTTTGTGGCCCAGTAGTCTGGGAAAAAGCCCATGCCTTCGCCCTTCCAGTTAGGAATTGCCTGGAGGGCAGGAGCTTCGCCAAAGTAAATACCGGTACTAGTATAAAGACCCGAGTTTGGCAGATAATTTCCAAGCATTCCTCCATATTTTATACCACCCCAGGTATTTTCTCCAACTAATGTTACGTTTATCCCCTTTTCTTTTAATAGATAAGTCATTTCTGTACCAAACTCTGCGGCAGAACCAGAACCTCTATTTATAAGAACATATACATTTCCTTTAAAATCTGGCTCAGGAAGCTCATCGAAAGAAGAGGCATAATCCATCATCTTTATGTGCTTACGGATTGGCCGAAATTGCATTGAACGCCAGTATTTCTTATAATAATCTTTTGATTCTGGAGTAAACTGTTCAAAGTCATTTTTATAATTTTTTGTATACCATTGTTTTTCTCTCTGCATAACAAAAGGAGAAATAAGTCTTGTACAATCTTTAGAAACTTCGTTCAATAGTTTTGCATTTATATTAGCGGTAAAATCCTTATCTGTGTGATTATAATAGTAAGCAGTTGTAAGCATTTTAGCAGGAAACTGCATATATCCGCCCGGATTGCTGCGTAAATCAAAAATTAGGTTAGATTTACCTTTTGCCTGTTCAGCAATCTTTTTTATAAAATTATCCCAGGCATAGGAAAAATTGTCGTTTACATCAGAAATACCATAAGCCATAGAGCAATCGCCAAGAGACATATACAAGGTATTCTTGGTTGATTGTACACCAGTCCAATAATTTTGAGATGGAATTATTTTTTCAGTTTTTGCTGGAACGCTAATTTTTTCTCCGTTTATGGATATTACAGCAGATTTTATATTGAGCTTTGTCATTACGCCAAAACGGTAGCTTTCACCATCTTCTGTAATAAAATTGTAGATATTGTTTTCAGTACCGGTATATTCATCACCAGCTTTTATTGTATCAACATCAGATTTGCTTACAATATATTTTCCATCCTGTTTTTCAAAATAAATATTTGAATAATAAAGACAAACAGAATCCTTTAAATTACCTGTAAGATAAATATGCTGGTCGGTATTCGGAAGCTTTTTTGCCATTGTTGTAGTAATTACATTTGAAAGAACACTTCTTTCTACAAGGCCAGAATGAAGCTGTCTGGAATCCCAGGCCTTGTTGTAGATTTCTTCAATAGTGCCGTCAAGGTCGAAGCCCATTTGAATTGCTTCATCAATACCAGCATAACAGGTGTAGATAATGTATTTAAGCATATCACAGTCTTCGCGAAGTTCCTGCTGGGTAATCAACACCTTATTCTTTACGCTGTAATTTACATTTTTGTATTCTACAAGTTCTTCGCCTTCAACTTTGGTGGAAGCACAGGAGAAAAACAGGGAGCAGAAAAGCAGGAGGGAAATTATTGCAAAAAAAGGGCTGTATTTAAAAGAATATTTCTTTTCTCTCTTCATTTGGTACTCCTTTTTTATTCTTATTCAAAAGAAATTGAGTTTATTAAATCAACAATTTGTGGGAAAAACTCTTCAAAAGTAGGATACTTATCGCGGTTATTAACATATTCATGTGTAAGGTCAACTAATTGATAATACCATTCTGCAGAAAAAGTTTTTTCACCTTCAGAAAAAGCTGTTTCATAAGCATTTGTAATTTCTTTCTTTTCTGCGGCTTCTATGAAAATCGGTGAACGTAAATACTCCATGGCAACAAAATTACTCATAACGCTTACGAATAAATCTTTGTTTACAGATTTTCTTAATTCCTTTTCATATTTCTTATAGTCATCAGGGTACATTCTTTTTCCCATATCTAAAATAAGAGCAGTAAAATTGTCTTTTACCTTATCCCAGTTGGCATCGGCATATCCTTGAATAAAATTAGATAAATATGTAAGCAGCATGGGTAAAAGGCCGCAACCTGGATAAACTGTTGTGTAAGAAGTAAGTTTTCCTTCACGATCTTTTACAATATCAAAAGCCATATAGAGTGGGCAAATCCGGTTTACAGAAATAACTTGTTTATCAAAGGTTTTTTTACCAAAAAAGTCATCAACCCAATTCTGCATGGCATAATCTTCGTAATCTTTATAAAAATATCCTACGCTGGCAAGTAAATCGCCTCTGTTCAAAATAAGAAGACGAGGATAATTTGATTTGATTACAAAGTCGTGTACATTGGTAATAAACTTGTAAATCTCGTTAGTTTTGATTTTTTTCCAGTTTTCCAGGAGTGTGTCCGGGTATGGGTCAAAGTCAATTACAGTTCCGCTAAAGTCTGGTTTGATATGATAAGCAAGGGAAATCATAGAAGCAGCATCAATTCCGCGGTCTTTAAAGGTTTTTGCTGTTAAAACAACTTTTTCATCTTTATATTTTGAAAAATATGAATCTATTTGCGTTGTGTAGGTTGCTTCGCCCTGATAATAATTGGTAAAACCTTCATAACCGGCAAGTCGGCAGATAATTCCAATTACTTCCAGGCGGGGGTCAGAAATAACTTCGATATAGTCATTTTTCTGAACAATGGGGTCAATCTGGATTGGTTCAAGGTTGAGAGTTTTTTTTGGAGCGGCAAAAAGGCTTCCAAAAAACAGGCTTGTAAGTAGGGCGGTTGTTAACAATTTTTTCATAATAAGGGTCTCCTTGTGTTTATTTTTAGGCTAAGTTTAATATAATGATGATTTTTTCTAAAGGCAATGGTGACTTTTGTTACTTTTGGTCACATTTGGGGTAACTTTGGTTACTTTTGATTATTTTTGGGGAACTTTGGTGCGCATTGAAAAAATAGGGAAAAATCAATATTATTTTATTGTAAAAAATGTCATATTCGGACTTGATTCGAATATCTTTTGACAGAACGAGGTGATTATGGATTTTTCTATTGCTTGTATTGGAACTGGTGCTATGGGCGGCGCAATTATGAGGGCTGTCTGCAAAAAATATGATGTTAAAAAGATTAAGGTGACTGATAAAAATGGCGCGATGGGGCAGAAGTTTGCGGCTGAAAACGGTTGTACTTTTGTTTCAACTAATGCCGAAGCCATAAAGGATTCAAAATATATTTTTCTTGCTGTAAAACCGCAGTTTTTGGGCGATGTTTTTGCAGAAATTGCAGATTTAATTTCGCCGGATTCTGTTGTAATTTCTATGGCGGCTGGTGTAAAGCTTGAAAAGCTGGAAGCTTGGGCGCCAAAGGCTCGTTTTGTAAGAATGATGCCGAATGTCTGTGCTCAGATTGGCGAGGCAATGACTGCCGTAACTTATAAAAGCAACATTACTGATGAAGAAGCAGCTGCTGTAAAGGAAATACTCAGTTCTGCGGGAAAGGTTGAGCAGGTTCTGGAAAAGCTTATGGATTGTGTAACGGCTGTTAGCGGTTCGGGACCGGCTTTTGTGTTTATGTTTATAGAAGCGCTTGCTGATGCGGCTGTTCGCTGTGGAATGCCAAGAAACCAGGCTTATACTTATGCTGCACAGACAGTTTACGGTTCGGCAGGAATGGTTTTGCAGACTGGGGCGCATCCGGCAGCTTTGAAAGATATGGTTTGTTCACCTGCAGGCACTACAATTGAAGGTGTTGCTACTCTTGAAAAAGAAGGATTCCGCAATGCAGTGATTGAAGCGGTTACCGCAGCCTGCGAAAAATCTATTGCACTGGGGAAATAAGGTGCCTTTAGCTTGGGGGAAATAAATTATGCTTTTATTTTTGTTTATAGTTTTGCCATTATCTCTTGTAGTTTATTATCTGTTCAATAAAGAAAGCAAGTTTTTCTGTCCTATGCTTGTGGGTGTGCTTTGTGCCGTTTTGTTGTGCGCGTTTAAGGTGTTTTTTACCTATTCGCACAGATTGATTCCGGTTTCTTTTTCTGAAAACTTTGCGTATTACCTTTTGAATCAGAGCTGCCTTCCTGTGTGTGTGGTTTCGCTAATTTATTTTTTAATAACTAAAGACTCCTTGGAAAACAAAATCAATGCTTTTTTCCCTTTGATTTCTGCTTTTTATGCGGTTTATCTGCCGTATCTGGTTGTAAGCGGAACAACTTCTGTTTATTCCGGTTATGCTATTTTTATGAAACCGCTTGTTTTCCTTGCAATGGTTGTTCAGTGTGCGCTTTCACTCCGCTGCATTTTTGTAAGTGTAAAGTCTAAAAATGTTGTTTTTGTTGCAATTAACATTGTTCTGATTGTTGCGTATCTTGTTATTCCTGCCATTATTGAAGCTTGGTATGCAATGAATATGAGTTTTGTTGCGGTGATTGTGCTTAGTGTTGTTTATGTGATTATTCCGGTGGTGCATTTGGTTTTGAGTAATGTGAAGAGATTATCTGGTCAAGCCGGATAATGACAATTTGGTAACTGGATAATGACAGATGTACCATATAAATCTTGACGAAATTTCCTTTTGATATTATTATTTTACTCGGATAAAACCGAGTCGAATTTACCCGAATAAAGGAGATTCTCATGGCAGCAGATGAAGTATTCTTTGGCAGAGAAGAAAACATTAAGACAATATCTAAGTTCATTAATTCAGATAAAGATAATGCTGCATTGATTTATGGGCGCCGTCGGGTTGGTAAAACAGAATTAATAAAACACTGTCTTAGAAAAACAAATACAACTTCCATTTATTATGAATGCAAAGAGACTTCTGAGTTAAATAATGTAAAATCCTTTTCTGAAATTATAGCAGAAGTTTTAGGTCTGCCACCATTGGCCTTTGACACCTTTGAATCAAGTCTTGGTTTTCTCTATAGGCATGCAGTTGAAAAAGAATTAATAGTTGTGATTGATGAATATCCTTATATTCGGAAAGTCATAGAAGGATTGGATAGCATAATTCAGTCCTTAATTGATAATAAAAAGTCTTCTTCTAAATTGAAGTTGATTCTTTGTGGCTCTTACGTAGAAACTATGAAGTCTCTGCTTTCGGAAGAAAATCCTCTTTTTGGACGTTTTGATTTAGTAATGAATCTTAAGGCTATGGATTATTATGAATCAGCTCTTTTCTATAAAGATTTTAGTGATGAAGATAAAGTTCGTTTATATTCTGTTTTTGGTGGAATCCCTTATTACAACAGGCGTATAGATTCATCAAAGACTGTTAAACAGAATATAATTGATTTGATTGCCAGCACGGACAGTCGATTTGAAAATGAAGTGCAGATGCACCTGAAATCTGAAATTTCTAAAATGCAGAATGCATACGAAGTTTTTGAAGCTTTGGCAAAGGGATTTGTCCGATTCAAAGATATTCTCTCCCAGTCACAAGTTACAAGTTCACCAACTCTGGTAGATGTTCTTGAAAAGTTAATTAAAATGGATGTTGTTGTAAAAGAGTCACCTATTAATGATGAAAGCAACAAGAAAAAAGCCGGATATCATATTTCGGATCAGCTGACTTTGTTTTATTTCAAGTATATTTACAGAAATCTTTCCAGACTTGCAGTGATGGATCCAGATGTTTTTTATGATAAATTTATTGAACCCGATTTTGAAGAGCATTATGTACCACAAGCGTTTGAACAGATTTGCAGACAATTTTTAATCCGTAAAAACCGTTCTGGAGAATTAGCTGATTCTTTTGAAAAGAT
Source organism: Treponema sp. (assembly GCA_016290335.1). The sequence continues at coordinate 23,581 of JAEETM010000023.1, forward strand.
TGGAAAGTATTGGTATGATGATCCTGCAAATCACAGAAACGGTGAGTTTGATGTGGTTACCGAAAATGATGACAGTTATATTTTCTACGAAGCAAAGTTTCGGGAAGGTAAGTTAGACGCAAATCTTATTTGGAACGAAATTCAGCAGGTAAATAACACCGGTTTAGTTTGCAGCAAATACGGCTTTTTTTCTAAATCTGGTTATAAAGAGATTGATGAGGCCTATATGAAGCAGCTGATTCTTTATAAACTGGAAGATTTGTATTGTTAGTGAAAAAAAATACACTTAACTATGTGGGGCGTTGCGGGGTAAGTCAGAGAAATAAGGTTACCCCGCAGAGGGGATAGACCGCAACGAAGTGCGGGCGTAAGGGGAGACTTCCCCTTTTTTAATTTTAAAAAGAAAAAACTTGACAATTCTTCTATAGTGAACTTAAAATTATTGTATATCACTAAAAATTTTTTATCGAATTTTTGTATATAATAACCATACATGTCAAAAAGGAGACGCGTTACATGGATTTTGCTACTTCAAAATTAAGAAACATTGCAATTGCAGGTCATGGTCAGACTGGTAAGACCTCACTTTTGGAACATCTTCTTTTATTAGGTGGAGTTATTCCAAAGGCAGAAACTACTGAATCGGGAAAAACAGTCAGCGATTACTCACCAGAGGAAATCGAAAGAAAGATATCAATTTATGCTTCTCTTGCTCATTTAACATGGAAAGACAACAATTTGAACTTCTGGGATACTCCAGGTGCTTCTGATTTTGTTGGCGAGGTTATTTCTGCATTCCGTTCTAGCGAAATGTGTTTGATGATGATTGACGGTCGTGCTGGTGCTCAGATTGAAACTATTAAGCTCTGGCGTGATTTGGACCGCCGTAACAAGCCTCGTTTTGTATTCATCAACCGCTGTGATGATGAAAGAACTGATTTTAAGGCTGTTGTAAAGGATATTCACGACAAGTTTAACGTAGAGGTTTGTCCTATTACTATTCCTATGGGAGCTGGTCCTAACTATAAGGGCGTTATTGATGTTCTTAAGGGTAAGGCTTACACATTTAATGGCGGAAAAGAGCAGGAAATTGATATTCCGGCTGAGTTCCAGGATGATTATCAGTCGGCTCTTGAGATTCTTGCCGGTTCTGCTGCCGAAGGTGACGATGATCTGCTTGTTAAGTTTATTGATGAAGGTGCGCTTACTCCGGAAGAAATTGCAAAGGGTCTTTCTATAGCTTTTGCAAATAACCGTGTTGTTCCTAGCTTTGCTGGTGCTGTTCTTCAGGATTCTGGCTTGACTTCTGTGCTTGATTTTATTGTTTCTACGGCTCCTAATCCGGAAGGATTTATTGATACTGTTAAGAATGCTGAAGGCGAAACTGAGGCGATTAAGGTTGACCCAAGCTTGCCTATGACTGCTGTTGTTGTTAAGACTTCAAGCGATCAGTTCTCTGGACGTATGTCTTACATTAAGATTGTAACTGGTAACTTTAAGGCTGATACAGAATACTTTAATATTCGTGAAGCTAAGAAAGAAAAGATTGGTAAGCTTTACCGCTTAGTTGGAAAGAAGCTTGAAGAAATTAAGTCTGCTAATGCCGGTGACATTGTTGTTGCTACTAAGCTTGCATTTACTCAGACTAGTGATACTCTTTCTGAAAATGCAAATGCTCTTCCATTTGTTAAGCTGCGCCATCCTGAGCCTGTATTCTCTATGGCTGTTTCTGCCGGTGAAAAGAAGGAAGAAGACAAGCTTAGTGCTATGCTTGCTAAGGCTACAGAAGAGGATAAGACTCTTTCTTACAAGTACAACATTGAAACTAAACAGAATGTACTTTCTGGAATGGGTGAGCTCCATATCAATATGATTCTTGATAAGATTAAGGCTCAGACTAAGATTAACATTACTACTACTGTTCCACGTGTTGCTTACCGCGAAACTATTCTCCGCAAGGCTGAGGCTGAATATACTCACAAGAAGCAGTCTGGTGGTCACGGTCAGTATGCCCGCGTTGTTCTTGATATTGAACCGCTTGAACGTGGTGAAGAATACAAGTTTACTAACGCAATCTTTGGTGGTGCTATTTCTAAGGGCTACATTCCTGGTGTTGAAAAGGGTATTAAGGAAGCTATGCTCAATGGTGTTTTGGCTGGCTACCCTGTAACTGATGTTGCTTCTACTGTTGTTGATGGTAAGGAACATCCGGTTGACTCTTCTGAACTTGCATTTAAGATTGCTGCCCGCAACTCTTTCCGCGAGGCTATGAGACAGGCTGGTCCTATTCTGCTTGAGCCTATTATGAACATTACGGTTTGGGTTGAGTCTAAGTACCTTGGCGATATTATGTCTGATATGTCTAGCAAGCGCGGTCGTATTCTTGGCCAGAGCGAAATTGGTGGCGGTATTGAAGAAATCCGTGCACAGGCTCCACAGGCTGAATTGCTCCGCTATGCAATTGACTTACGCTCTCTTACCAGTGGTACCGGTTCTTTTGAAACTTCTTTTGACCACTACGACCCAATTTCTGGTAAGGTTGCTGATGATGTAATTGCTGCTGCAAAAGAGTTTATTACGATTCAGAATTTGGAATAATTTTTTAGAAAATTAACATTTATTCAACGGCAGTTTGCGAAGGCAGGCTGCCGTTTGTGTTTTTAGAGGGATTTAGTGTTTTGCAATGGACGCAGAAGAACTCGAGACACCTTGTTGTAATTCATCTTTTTTCTGAAATTGGAAAAGTGTATATTTTTCTTGTATTTTTTATAGGAAAAGTGTATATTTTAAGGGGTAAAATCCATAGAAAAGTGTAAACTACTATTTTCAAGGAGTTTATATGTTCAGAAAAATAAAATCTTTTATCGTAGACTTTTTAAAATCCAACTCTAATAAAATATTGATAATTGATGGAGCTCGACAAGTTGGAAAATCTTATATCATTCGAGAAGCAGGAATAGAGCTTTTTGAGAATTATATAGAAATCAATCTTTTAGAAGATTCTCTGAACGACCGCTATTTTGAAAACACAAAAAGTACTTCTGACTTTTACCTGCAACTTAGCATGATTGCAGGCAATAAACTAAAAGATAAAGAAAATACTCTTGTTTTTTTGGACGAAATACAAGCTTATCCTCATCTTCTGACCTTATTGAAATTTCTAAATCAAGATAACCGTTTTACTTATATTTGCAGCGGTTCACTTTTGGGAATAACACTTTCGCAAACTTCATCTATTCCGATGGGCAGCATCGAAGTTAAACACATGTATCCTATGGATTTTGAGGAATTTCTTATCGCAAATAATTTTGGAGAATTTGCAATTTCAACATTAAAAGATAAATTCAAAAAACAGGAATGCCTGGAAGAAAATATACATAACAACCTGCTTGGTTTATTTAAAAAATATCTTCTTTCAGGTGGACTTCCAGATGCGGTAAAAACGTTTATAGAAACTAATAATATTGTGGATGTACGAACAATTCAAAATCAGATTCACGAATACTATGGTATGGATGCTTCTAAATACGACCTGGAACATAAACTAAAAATCAAACGCATCTTTGATATGATTCCATCAAGCCTTGAGAATAAGAAAAAAAGAATTATAGTTCAAAACATAGAAGATAAAAAGGGGAAGCGTTTTTCAAACTATCAGGATGAATTTGATTACCTAATTAATTCGGGCGTTGCTCTTGAAGTAAAAGCAATTTCAACGCCTGTATTTCCTCTTGATGAACGTTCTGGAAAAAATCTCTTAAAACTTTATTTGAATGATGTCGGGATTCTTTCTGCACTTTTATACGAAAACAACATAAGGGCAATTTTGGATAGTGAAAGCAGTATAAATCTAGGAACCGTCTATGAGGCCGTAGTAGCTCAAGAATTAAAAGCACATGGCAAGAATCTTTTCTATTACGATAATAAAACAAAAGGCGAAGTGGATTTCCTTATAAATGATTATGATTCACTTTCTGTTATTCCAATTGAAGTAAAATCTGGAAAAGACTATTATGTTCATTCTGCTCTCAACAGTTTTCTTCAGAACAAAGATTACAATGTTTCAAAAGGATTAGTTTTCTCTAACGAAAGAAAAATCTTAACCGATTCTAACGGCATAACTTATCTACCGATTTATTATGTGATGTTTTTATAATCGTAATATTTTATTTCACACTTCAGAATTATTTCTGGAGTTTTTCAATTTACTTTATTTGGCATAAATCTGATTTTCCCGGCAAGAGAAGCAAAATCGCCCGAGTAACAGAATTGTATTTTGCAATTGCAGAAAACTGTTCATCATCAAAATTGTAAGAGCCAAAAAAGCGAACCAAAAGCTTTTTTTATTTTATATGCAGATTAATTACAGCTTGTATTACAAGACGTGAATGTTCTTTAAGATTTAAAACATTAACAAGAGCTATATACATACTCTGACATTTTTCGGCTCGTCTAAAATTATCAATATCCAAACTTATTAAATAAAGAAAATAAGCCATTGAAAGATTCTGCGCCTTTGACAAATCTTTTACAGAATAAAAATAAGATTCTTTCATAATTATTCTCCCTCATAATTATAAAGAACCATTTTATCCAGGTTATTACGGAGACATTTTCTATGAGGCTTTAGACAAGATTGGTGTTCATGAAGCTGAACGTAAGGAAAGAAATATTGTATTCCATAGCTTACGACATTTCTGTGCAACTTATTTAAAACAGCGCGCAGATACTGATACGGTAATGGCAATTATGGGACACCGTACTTCAAAAATGACTCAACATTATTCTGACCACGAGACACAGGAAAAGCTTGATAATATGAGAAATATTATTACTGACGTCTGGGCTAAGTATATGACTGCATAATTAAATGGGAGGTAATTATGGAGAAGGATTTATTTGAAAACAATACATCAAAAGAGAAATTGAATAAAGCATATTTAGAACTTGTAAAATATTTAAAAATAAAAAAACTGGAAGCAAAAGATGTATCGAGCAGGTTTATTTATGGATGACGAACAAATGCAGATTGAATATGAAAAAAATGTATTACGCATGGAAAGTGTTCCAAAAATGAATCTTTTTGTTTATGACAAGGAAGCTAAATGCCCAACATGGGAAATGTTTTTGATGCAGATTTTTAATAATGATTTGGATTTAATTCATTTTGTACAAAAGGCTTTTGGAAGGTTTTCGCATGTGGCAAAAAGAGGGCTTACAAAATGAATGGAAAGCGTGACTAAATAAAAAGATTTCCCCGTTGGCAAAAAGCTTCCAACTTGAAAAATAGGTGTCGATTTTCTAGTAATAATACATTTTTGGTAGTATAATAAAAGAATAAAGTTATGTCAGATATCGGTTATTCTGAAAAGGATTTCGAAAACTACATTGTTAATCTTCTCACTTCAAAAAGTGGTTATATACACGGAAGTAACAATGATTATAATCCTCAAAAATCGATTCTGCCACAAACTTTTATTTCTTTTGTAAAATCTACACAGCCTGATAACTGGACTTGCCTTTGTGATAAGTTTGACACAGAGCAGGAAGCAGAAGAAAAACTTATAGATGAACTGATTGCTTCTAGAAAATCGCAGGGTACTCTGGACCTGCTTCGAAAAGGCTTTTCTTTTCGTTCCATCCAGTTTGATACAGTCTACTGGAAACCAGAAAATAACTTAAATCCCGAAACTATTGACCTGTATAATAAGAATATTTTCACTGTAATAAACCAGTTGATTGGCAACGCAGGAAAGTCAATTCATACCCCAATTCCAGACATTGTACTTTTCATAAATGGAATCCCTGTTGTAACAGCAGAATTAAAATTTGAATTGCAGGGACAGGGTTATAGTGAAGCTGAAACTCAGTATAAACTACGCAGTCTTGCTGAACCTTTATTCAAATTCAAAACAGGACCTCTTGTTCATTTTGCCGTAGATACTGCAAACGCCTCAATGACAACAAAACTTTCAGGTTTTGGAACAAACTTTTTGCCTTTTAATCTTGGAAGTAATGGAGCAGGTAACCAGGGCGGAAAAGGAAATCCAAAAGCTGCAGAAGGACATTTTGCAACAGATTATCTTTGGGAAGATGTTCTTTCTAAAGACAGCCTGTTGGATATTTTACAATCATTTGTAACAATTGAAGTTGATGCTAAAACAAAAGATGAAACGTTGATTTTCCCTCGTTATCATCAGCTGGATGTTGTCCGAAAACTTTTGAAAGATGTTGAAATAAACGGCTCAAAGAAAAACTATCTTATAGAACACAGTGCAGGTTCGGGAAAATCAAATACAATAGCCTGGCTGGCATTCCATTTGAACAATCTATATTTTGCAGGAAAGAATGAAAAAGTTTTTGATACAATCATTGTTCTAAATGACCGACGCGTTCTTGATAAGCAAACCCGCAATACAATCATGTCTTTTAATCCAAAAGATGGAACGGTAAAAATTGCAAAAAAATCATCTGACATAACTGATTTTGTAAAACTTGGAAATGTAATCATCATAAGTACAATCCAAAAGTTTCCTTTAATTTATAAAGAACTTGAAGAACTCAAAGCAAAAAATCCAAACCGTCGTTTTGCAGTTATTGCTGATGAAGCTCATCAGTCACAAACAGGCACTGCTGCCGGAAAAGTAAAAATTGGACTTGGTTCAGATGCTGAATCACAAATTAAAGCAGAAGACCAGGATGACATTCCAGAAGAAGGTGATGCAACAGACGAAGAACAGGAAAAAATCTTGCGTCAGGTTGCAACCGGTAAGCAGTCAAACATGAGCTTCTTTGCTTTCACAGCAACACCAACAGGCCAGACACTTCAAATGTTTGGCGTTCCTTGTAAGGTGATTGATCAAAAATCTGGAAAAGAAGTAGACGGCTACAAGCCATTCCATGTTTATTCAATGCAGCAGGCAATCGAAGAAAAATACATTCTGGATGTACTTGTAAATTATTCGACATACAAACAATATTACAATCTTCGAATTAAAAATGAAGATGATGATAATCAGTATGATTCTAAAGCAATTTATGGCATGGCGGCAAAATATGTTGCAGAACATGAACATAGAATTTCAAAAATCACTGATATCATAATAGAACACTTTGAACAGACTGGCTGTAAGACTATAGACGGCAAAGGTAAAGCCATGGTTGTTACATCTTCCAGAAAAGAAGCTGTTTTGTATGCCCGTACTTTGCGAGATAAGCTTTCTCAAAAAGGTCATTCAAACTGGGGTGTGTTAGTTGCATTTTCTGGTGACATTGACGGAAAGACAGAAAGCCAGATGAATTCCTTTCCAATAAATCCACTGGCAGAAGAAGGCGATGTAATTACAGAAAACCAGACACCAGAAGCCTTCAAACAGGACAAATACCGCTTTATTGTTGTAGCAGATAAATATCAGACAGGCTTCAGCGAAAAGCTTTTGAGTGTAATGTATATTGATAAACCTTTGCACAATATAAAGGCTGTTCAGACTTTAAGCCGCCTGAACAGAACAATGGCAAACGAAGCAAAGCTTGCAGAACGCGACTGTTTTATTCTTGATTTTGTAAATGACAGAGAAGAAATAAAAGAAGCCTTCCAGACCTATTACGGAAAGATTGAACTTGAAGGTGAATATACAATAGAAGAATTAAAAGCACTTAAAGTCAAAATTGACAAATACGCAATCATCGAAGAAACAGAAGTTGAGCAATACATTCAGATTCTAAATGAATTAGTTGCAAAAAATGCAGACCTTACAAAAGATAACATTGCTCAAAAAACAATGAATCTCGTTTCAGACTTTGTAGCCAGATTCAAAAAGCTTAAAGATGAAGATAAAAAAGAGTTTAAGCACAAGTGTATCCGTTATGTAAAAATCTTTATGTTCCTGCAGAATATTCAGAATATAAAAGATGCACCGCTGGTAAAGCTTGGGCTTTATTTACGACTCATAAATCCTCTTTTGCGCATCAAATATATCAATCCTCCGGAAGTAATTAAACCTTCTGATATCCGAAGACTAATAGAACTTTCTGATTACAAGATTGATTTTGAAATGACAGAAGCAATCCGCCTTGTAGCAGATGACGGCTCAATTGTTCAGCCAAGCCCAGATGGTGGTGCAAAAGATCCTCCTAAACCAGCTCCTACAACAGTTCAGGAAATGGTAAGCAGAATTAATACCCGCTTTGGAACAGATTTTACAGACGAAGATATTGTTCCTGCCCTAAGTGCCTTTAAGAAGAGTTTTGCCGCAGATAAGGAATTCTGTAATACAGGACTTTTAAAACAATATCCAAAATATGAACTTAAGTATAATGGTAATGATGGTCTGACAGTATTTGTAAACACAGCCTTGTCATCCCCAGAAATTACTGATAAAGTTCGCGATGTTCTTACATCAAATGAAGATTTTTTGTATTCATTCAAAGATGAAATCAGAATGCCAATTTACGAGCATCTTACACATAAATTACACATAGCATAAAAAGGAAATAAAAATGTCACTTACATCGAATGTTACTGAAAAAGCAAACCTTCTTTGGAACATTGCAGAAAAGCTAACAGGCTCATATAAACCTCACGAATACGGTCTTGTAATTTTACCGCTCACTGTTATCCGCCGTTTTGACTGCATTCTTGAACCAACACACGAAAAAGTTCTTGCAAAAGCAAAAGAAATAGAAAAGATGCCGGAAGCAATCAAAAGCGTTCAGTTTCAGCAGATTACAGGACATCCTTTTTATAATACATCAAACTTTACTCTTAAAACTCTTGTAGAAAATCCAAATCAGATAAACAAAAATTTTGAAAACTATCTTGATGGATTTTCTGCAAATATCCGCGAAGAAATAATTGCCAAGTTCAATTTTGCAGAACAACTCAAACGCCTTAAACAAAAAGACCTGCTTCTTATAGTGCTCCAGGAATTTGTAAGCGAAAAAGCAGACTTCAGCCCTAAAAAAATCAGCAATATCGAAATGGGTTATATTTTTGAAGAATTGATTAGAAGATTCTCCGAAGCTCATAACGAAGATGCCGGGCAGCACTACACTCCGCGCGAAGTAATTGAGCTTATGACAGAGCTTTTGTTTATAGATGATGAAGATATCCAGAAGAAAAAAGAATGCTCAAAATCAATTTACGACCCGGCCTGTGGAACCGGTGGAATGCTCAGCGTTGCAAGTGAATATATAGAAAGTCGAAATCTTCCTGTCACACTGGAAAGTTATGGTCAGGAAATTAATGATGAAACATACGCAATCTGTAAGGCAGATATTCTTATAAAAAGCAAAGACGGAAAGCAGGCAGAAAATATCCGTAACGGAAACACCTTGAGTGATGATAAATTTCCAAAACTCACTTTTGACTATATCTTAAGTAATCCGCCTTTTGGTCGTGAATGGAAAAATGAAAAAGCCGCTGTAGAAAAAGAAGCAGACTTAGGTGAAAACGGACGCTTTGGACCTGGCCTTCCAAAAATCAGCGACAGCCAGATGCTTTTTATGATGAACATTATTGCCAAGATGGATAAAGAAAACGGCAAGGCTGCAGTAATTCACAACGGTTCACCACTTTTTACAGGAGATGCCGGAAGCGGAACAAGCAATATCCGTAAGTATATTCTGGAACACGATTTACTTGATGCAATCATAGCCCTGCCAAATGATATTTTCTACAACACAGGAATTGCTACCTATATCTGGATTTTCAATAACAGAAAATCAGCAGAACGCAAGAACAAGGTTCAGCTCATAAATGCAAACTCTCTTTTTGAAAAACGCCGCAAAGCCCTTGGCAACAAGCGAAACGATATTTCAGAAGCAAACATCAAACAGATTGTAGAGCTTTATAACAAGTTTGAAGAAAACGAACTGAGCAAAATTTTTGATACAAAAGATTTTGGCTACACAACAATTACTGTAGAACGCCCTCTCAAAGATGAAAAAGGAGAGCTTGTTCTAAAGAACGGAAAAAAGCAGCCGGATTCAAGTCTGCGTGATACAGAAAATGTTCCTCTCAAAGAAGATATAAAAGAATACTTCAAACGCGAAGTTCTTCCTTTTGCCCCAGATGCCTGGATAGACGAAAAAAAGAATGTAGTGGGCTACGAAATTCCGTTTACAAGATATTTCTATAAATACGAAGCACCAAAGCCAAGCGCCCAGATTATGGATGAAATAAAGGAACTGGAAAAAGGCTTGGCTGGAAGTTTGAGCGAGATTTTTGGGGAGTAGCGGAGGTAAATGTATATAATATTTGAAAACTTCTCCGCAGTGTGGAGATTTTCCACGATTAACATGAGGTAGATTATGAAAAAAGAAACAAATGTTATAACATACAAAAAGACCTCAAACATAATTGAAGATGCCAGAACGATTATAAACAGTGCCAGAAGTTCTGCTGTTCGAAGTGTGGATTTTTGCCGTGTGCAGATGTACTGGAACCTTGGAAAACGTATTTTTGAAGAAGAACAGCAAGGCAAGGAGCGGGCTGATTACGGAACTTATCTTATTAAAAATCTTGCCAGTACCCTTGAATCTGAATATGGCAGCGGTTTTGGTATAAGGCAGTTAGTGCAAAGCAGACAATTTTACCGCATATATCCAATTGCGAACGCACTGCGTTCGCAATTAAAGATACTGACTGACGGAGAGAACAAATGAAAAATAGTGGCGTAGAATGGATTGGTGAGATTCCAGATGGGTGGGAAGTAAGTAAAATTGGACAACTCTATGAAGAACGTAGGATAAAAGTTAGTGATACAATTTATCCTCCGCTTTCTGTAACAATGCAAGGCATCCTTCCACAACTTGAAACAGCTGCAAAATCTGATGCACATGATGATAGAAAACTAGTTTTTAAAGGTGATTTTGCAATTAACAGCCGATCTGATAGACGTGGTTCTTGTGGAATATCAGAATTTGATGGTTCAGTTTCTTTAATAAATACAGTTCTCCATCCAAAAACTGAGATGAATCCAATCTATTATAATTGGTTATTTCATTCATTCCGTTTTTCAGATGAGTACTATAAAAATGGTCATGGAATTGTTGATGATTTATGGACAACAAGTTGGTCTGAAATGAAAAGGATTTTTATTCCACTTCCTCCAAAATCAACCCAACAGCGCATCGCCTCATATTTGGATAAAAAATGCAGCAAAATAGAAGAAACAATCCAGAACCAGCAGCAGGTAATAGAAAAACTAAAAGCCTACAAACAGTCCCTAATCACCGAAGCCGTCACCGGCAAAATCAAAATCCAAAACGGCAAAGTCTGCGGTAAATATGAAAGCTATAAAGACTCTGGTGTAGAATGGATTGGAAAAATTCCGAGTGAGTGGATACTTTCAAAGTTCAAATTCATATCGAAAGAAATTGGAGATGGATTGCATGGAACTCCAACTTTTGATGAAAGTGGTGATATTTATTTTTTAAATGGAACTAATATTGGAAAAGAGAAACTTTTTTTTAAGGACGATACTGATCGAATTAATTCATTAGAATATGAAAAATATAAACATCCCCTTTTAAGTAAATATACTATTTTTATTGCGTTAAATGGTGCAACATACGGCAAAACCTCTTTTTACAATAATGAAAAAGTATTATTAGGTAAGAGTGCAGGATATATAACTTTTGATAAGAAGCAAAATATTCTTTTTATAAGATATTATTTACAAAGCTATGCTGCAAAAAAAATTGAAGAGATTAGTTTACTTGGTTCTACTATACAAAATCTGTCATTATATACACTAAATAATTTTCCTGTTCCATTACCTTCAGAAATAGAAACGAATTCCATTGTAGAATACCTCGATAAAAAATGCACCGCCATCGACACCGCCATAGAACAAAAACAAAACCTAATAGAAAAACTAACAGAATATAAAAAGTCCCTGATTTACGAATGCGTAACCGGGAAGAAGGAGATATCGTAATTGGATAGTAAAAACTTACAAGATTATTTATGTGATGAGTGTTCAAATGGTAATTCTCCAATAACAAATGAAGAAAAAGAGTTTTTGTTACTTTTTATTGATGATGATAAAATATATAATTACAAAACACATGAAGATATTTTTAAAAATGAAAAATCAGATTATTTAGTAAATCAAATTTATAAAAAATCATTTATAGATAATAATTTATATAATAAAATATGGGACGCTTTTTATAAAATTCAAGATTCCGAGCATATATGTTCAAAATGTAGTGAAACAATTCGCAATACTTTTATGAATCATAGTTATGATTTTTATAAAATGTATAAAAAAATTGAATTAATCGAAATAAATGATTTGGCAAATCAAATTTCTAAAAAATCAAAAATTAATAAGGATTCTATTCTTAATATAACTAGATGCGAAGGGTTTAGCCAGTTATGGCTTATAGAAGAATCCTTAAAACTTTTAGATGTAGAATTGTATAATAAATATGTTTCAGCTGATAAATCTTTGCAATGGTTTAATTGGGATGAAAAAGGCGGAGGAGATTATTATTCCGAAATAATTGAGTATATAAGAATATTTATTGTTAGTATTGTTATTCCTGGTATTATTTGGGATTTTACTAAAATGGGGGTAATAAGATTCTATCAATTAATTAGAAAATTTTTAGTTAATAAAAAATATACTGATTCTGTGAATAATGAATTATTGAAAAACGAAGAAGAAATACAAAAATATGGTAAAAATTTCTCAAAAAAGGAAATTAAGAAAATTGTAAAAAAAGAAGTAAAAAGAAAAATTAAAGACATAACTAAGAACTGTAAACATAAAACAAAGGGAAAATAAAATGAAAGAAAAAAAGATTGTAGGTATAAACACACACTTTTTATTTAATACTACTAAAAAGTTTCCTTCATTCTGTCAAAAAGATTTTGATAAAAATATATCTCTATATGACTACGATACAGTATTAATTAATTCGAAAATTTCTTTTCAAGGGAGAAGTGCGGAACGAATAAGTTATCAAACTGGATTATGTCTATCTGATGAAACACTATTTCAGCTTTCGACTATATTTGATTCATTTAGAACTCAATTAACCGAATTATTACAACAAGGAAAGAATATATATGTAATAATGAATCAGACTGAGACATATTATCATCTTGATTATCAACATGAAAGATATGATTTTGATATCATGTCTTACCTTCCTATTAAAGTAGAATATGAGATTCTTTCAGGACAAGAATTTCATATTGAGAATAGGGAACCATATAATTCATTTTTTACATCAATAAAACAATATATTTCTTATGAAAATATTATAAAATGTGATTTTCTTGAAAAGCTTATTACTATAAAAGGGACTGATAAATGTATTGGAGGTGTTTGTAATATTTATAATGGAAAAATAATTTTTATTCCAGATTTTTCTAGAAAAAGTTCTGAAATACTTATTTTTGAAAATGAAAAAGTTAAGCCTGAAACTGACAATCGCGATGAAGTTTTCTTAGATGCTGTTTTTAAGTTAGAAGAAAGACTTGTTGAAAATATTGAGGAACAATTACCTGATTGGGCAGAATCATTTTTAATTTTGAATGAAGACGATATAAAAGAAAATATTTCTAATACAGAACAAAAATTAGAGAAACTACAAGGAGAATTAGAATCTCAAAAAAATGAACTAAAAAGTATACAAGAATATAAATATTTACTTACTTCAAGTGGCAAAACTCTTGAATCTATTGTAAAACGGGTTCTACAAGAAATTGGTTTTACATTATTTGAAACTGAAGAAAATCGAACCGATGTTATTGCAAAATATAAGGACCGAGATGTTGTATTTGAGATTAAAGGTGTAAAATACAGTGCAGCAGAAAAGAATGCGGCTCAACTTGAAAAATGGGTATCAGAATTTATTTCTGTGAATAATAAAATACCAAAAGCGGTTTTAATTGTTAATGGATATTATGAACTCCCTATTACAGAACGAAATGAACCTATATTCCCAAATCAAATGCTAAAATTTTCTAAGGGCCGAGAACATTGTTTATTAAGTACATATCAATTATTAAAATTATTTATTGAGATTAAACAGCATCCTGAAAAATCTGAACATTTGATAAATGAATTATTAAATACTGTTGGTGTTTATGAAAACTATAAATAAAGATTGAAGGGGGCGTTGCGGGGGTATCCCCCGCTAGAAAGGGTAGCGAGCAGCGAAGTGCGAGCGAGGGGAAGGCTTTCCCCTTTTATATGGAGGTGTCAAAGTGCAAATCGAAAAAGCTGAAAGTCAGGATATAGAATTCAAAAAATCTTGGGATGATAAATATCTTCACTGGGTTTGTGCTTTTGCAAATACTCAGGGTGGCATTCTTTATATTGGTGTTGATGATAAGGGGACTGTTGTAGGTACAGCAGATTATCATAAACTTTCGGAAGATATTCCTCTAAAAATCCGTCAGTCTATGGGACTTTTGTGTGATGTAAATGTATTGAGTGATGGTGAATTGCGATATCTCCAGATTATTGTAGAAAAACATAAGTCTCCGGTTAGTTATCATGGGCATTACTATAAGCGTGTTGGTTCTACAACTCAGGAAGTTACTGGTGTTGAATTAAATGAATTTATTCTTAAAGCTTATGGAACTAGTTGGGATGCTGTTGTTGTACCAAAAGTTGATGTTGCTGATTTGGATGAACGTGCATTCAAAATATTCAGAACCTGGGCTATCCGTAACAATCGTTTTCGTGAAGAAGATTTACAGATAAGTAATAAAGAACTTTTACAGAATCTTCGCGTGTATGAAAATGGTGAACTCAATCGGGCTGCTATTATGGCTTTTCATCCGGATCCTGAAAAATGGGTTATTGGTGCTTATACAAAGATTGGTTACTTTGCAAATGAAGCAGATATTTTGTTTCAGGATGAAGTACATGGTTCTTTGCTTACTCAGGTAGAAGATGCTATTGATATTATCTACACAAAATATATGAAGGCTTTAATCAGCTATAATGATATTCACCGGGAAGAATTGTATTTCTTTCCGCGTGGTGCTTTCCGGGAATTGCTGCTTAATGCTTTGATTCATAAAGATTATACTCAGCCATATCCGATACAGATTCAGATTTATAGGGATAAAATTGATATATGGAATATTGGTACTATGCCAGAAACCGTTCAGATAAAGGATTTATACCAGAGGCATCCTTCTGTTCCAAGAAATCCAAAGATTGCTGATATTTTCTTTAAGTGCGGTTTTATTGAATCGTGGGGACGTGGATATTTTAAGATTAAGAGTATCTGTGAGGAGTTTAAGGCTAGTCTTCCTGAGCCAACAGTATTAACTGGCGGGCTTTCTGTTGTATGTAATGCTTCTGAGGTTTATAGAAAACTTGCTGTTGAATATAAGGTTGATGGATTTGTTGAAGAAGCTGCAAATACCGAACAAGTAACCGAACAAGTAACCGAACAAGTAACCGAACAAGTAAAAAAACTGGTTGCATGCTTGAAAGAAAAGACTTTGTCGAAAAAAGAGATTCTTGAGAGCCTAGATTTGAGGCATCGTCAAACTTTGGAGCAGGATTATATTAATCCAGCACTTGAACTCGGTTTTGTTGAAATGACACAGCCAGATTCTCCAAGAAGCCCTACACAGAAATATCGACTAACAGAGAAAGGGAAAGATTTAATATAAATAACTTTAATTAGATGATGAGGGAGACTATACTGTTTTAAAATATTATTAATTCTCAGAGTAAAATAACCCATATCAGGAGCACACACATGAGTCAAGAAATAGAACTAAAAGTACCAGTTTCACAAGAACAGTTCAACGCAATCTTTCAAAAGATTTACGTACAGAAAAATCACGAAAACATCATCATCCTGGAGAGCAGTACAGACAAGATTTCCAAAAGTGACGAATATTTTACACGATACAATTCGCGCGAAGAAATGATTAAGTATAACGAGCCGCAGGTTATAAGAATCCGGACGGAAATCATAAATGGTGAAAAGCAAAGTTATTTTACAATAAAACGAAAAACTCTTGAGAACGGAATTGAAGTGAACAAAGAGGACGAAACCTTTTTGGAAAACGATGAAGCCCTTAGGATTCTTTTCGAGGAAGCCGGTTACAAGCGGTGGTTTTATAAAGAAAAATCTTCGTACTCAAGTTATTGCGCTCTGAAGGAAGGTGCGGGGCAGACACGATTTCATCTGGAGCTTGTTACCGTAAACGGAATGAATTACGTAGAAGTTGAACTTGTTATAAACGATGATGAAGCTGAAGCAAAGGCAGGAGTTAAAACAAAAAAGCCGGAAACTAACCTCAAAGCAGAACTGGAAAAGTTCATAATTGCTCTTGGGTTGAATCCGGCGGATAAAGATCCACGGTCATGGTATCAGATAATTAGCGAAAACGACCGCTAATTGGTGTCACTAGAACAGTCTCATCAAATCTTCAATAGTCTCTCTGCGACGTATAAGTTTCAGACTTCCATCCTTGCAAACAAGGACTTCGGCTGGGCGAGGGCGGCTGTTGTAGGTTGAGCACATACTCCAACCGTAAGCGCCTGTGTCGAGGATGCAGGCTAAGTCTCCGCGCTGGATTTTTGGTAAAGGTCTTTCCTTAGCAAGAATGTCTCCGCTTTCGCAAATGTTACCGGTAACAGTCTGTTCAGTAAGAGCATCACGGGCAACAACTTTATCATCGCGAATTACTTCAACGTCGTGCCAGCTGTCATACATACTTGGGCGAACAAGAACATTCATTCCAATATCGGTGCCGGCATAAATCTTTCCGTTGTTCTGTTTTACTGCATGAACACGTCCTAAAATTACGCTGCCTTCTGCAACACAGAATCGACCAGGTTCCGATTTGAATAAAGGAGTGCTGCCATATTCGGCAACAAAGCTGTCCAGAATCGGTTCAAGGCGGGCAATAAAATCCTGCATAGGAAAATCTTTTTCATCATCAAGCTTGTGATACGGAATACCATAACCGCCGCCAAAATCAATAAACTCAAGATTCTTAAAGCCCTTTGCAATTCGCAGAAGATTTGTGACTGCATCCAAATAAGGCTGAGGGTCCATAAAAAGAGAACCGATGTGCTGGTTGATTCCAGCAATTGTCAGATTATATTTTTTGATTATCTCAAAAATCTGTGGGATATCATCCTCTGGAATACCGAACTTTGTTTTCTTTCCACCGGTTACAACCTTTTCGCAATGTCCAGCTCCAACGCCAGGATTAATGCGGACAGCACAGCGGCGGCTTCTATCATCAGATGATAGCCCAAGCTTATTGCAAACCTCGCCATAAAGCTCCAGCTGCTCAAGACTGTCCAGGCTTGTCATAACTCCGTTGTGAATTGCAAACTCAAGCTCTTCGGCAGCAACATTGTTTGGTACAAAGAAAATCCTGTCCTCCGGGAAACCAGCTGCAAGAAGCATTTCAATTTCACCAACACTCATTGCATCACAGTTCAAGCCTTCTTCCAGAGCGAGCCTTAAAATGTTGATGTTTGTGTTTGCCTTTACAGAATAATTTGCCGTGTAAGGATATTTTGTAATAACCTGACTTACCTTGTGCATACGGTCGCGAAGAATATCTTCGTTGTAAACGTAAACCGGAGTGCCGTATTCAGCGGCAATTTTTTCCGGAGAGTTTCCTTTAAAAAACTCTACAGCTTCAATAAATGAGTTCATAAATCCTCCTAGAGTAAGTGTGCCCTGATTTCGTCACCGGAAAGCGGGCTAAGATAAGCTGGTGCTACATCAAACACAGTCTTACAACCTGTCTGACCTTCCTTGTTCATTTTGTAAATTGCGCGGGCAAATGCAGCAATTACGCTTGCAGTAAATGCCGGATTTGAATCGAGCTTGAGATTATATTCGATGATGTTGTTGTATTCTTTGTCCCAACCGGTTTTTCCAGAACGGAATACAAAACCGCCGTGTGGAATACCTGAATGGTCGCGGTTCAATTCTTCCTGGCTGATGAAGTGAACGGTTGTGTCGTAATCAGCAAAGTAGTTAGGCATCTCTTTGATTTCTTTTTCAATGCGGGCCAGATCATCCTTTGTAGCTCCATCTTCGGCAACAACAAAACATTCACGTGTGTGTTTCTGACGAGTTGTCAAATCTGGATTTTCTCCGGCACGTACTGACTTGAGTGCTCTGTCAACAGGAATTGTATACTGCTTTGCATCCTTTACACCTTTAATTCGGCGGATTGCATCTGAGTGTCCCTGAGAAACACCCTTACCCCAGAAGGTGTAATCTTTGCCATCGGGTAAAATGCAGTTTGCATAAAGACGTGCAAGGCTGAACATTCCTGGATCCCAACCGCAACTGATTAAAGCAATGTGTCCGTTGTCCTTTGCAGCTTTATCAACGTTGGCAAAATGCTCCGGGATTTTTGCGTGTGTGTCGAAGCTGTCGATTACGTTGAAATATTTTGCATATTCAGGTGTCTGTTTTGGAAGATCTGTTGCACTTCCTCCGCAGATAACGAGCACGTCAATTTCAGATTTGTGAGCTTCAATTTCGCTTACGTTGTAAACTGGAACTCCAGCTGTCAACAACTTTAATGATGATGGATCGCGGCGAGTGAATACTGCAGCGAGCTCCATATCGGGATTATTTTTTACAGCGCACTCAACGCCTTTTCCCAAATTACCATAACCTAAAATACCAATTTTCATTTTGTATCCTCCTGTGTTTAAAACATAAATGTTTCATTTGTCATTGTCGGATTTAATCCGGCAATCTTATTTATCCAAAAGTGTTATTTTATTTTTTAACGCTTCCTTCATTATACTGATTAAATGCGGCTGACCCGAATACAAACAGTTGTCTGATTCCAAACCAGTAACCTCGCCGGTGAGCACATATTTTGAATCGGAAATTAAACGCAGCTGTCCTTTTTGCAATTCTGTGATGTAAAGAACTGATTCGCCTTTCTGTGATTTCTTGCTCACATTTTTTCCATCGCCTTTGCCATCATTTTTTCCGCTGTTTTTCACTTTTATTCCGGCAAGCTTTGATGTTCCGTCTTTTTCAAGAATATCTTTGTCGGTTAGAATTACAACTTTTTTTCCGTTGTTAGTCAAGACTTCCAACTGATTTTTGTATTTTAAAATCAAAGGACTTTCTGCCATGATGTAAAGCCGCAAATCTGTAGAAGTTATAAGCTCTGTGATTTTGTCTTTTATATGGCGGCTTCCTTTTATGGTGATGTAACCGGTTTCCTGCTCTACAGGCTTTGGTGCATGCTGGATGATGAAGTCAGCCTTTTTTTCTAATTCCTTGAGCGTGTTGTGAAGAAAAACTTCAACCTTTACCGGTACAAACTTTGAGGCTTCTCCCTGCATCGTGTAGGCGGCGCCTTTTTCTACAAGTGTGGCCAACGAATTGTAAACGTTCGAACGCGAAATACCAGTTTCTTTTGCAATTTCATAGCCGGTCATAGCGCCGTGAGAAAGTAGTGTGATGTAGATAGTTGCTTCAATCCTGGTGAGACCGAAGCTGTTCAAGTTATCAATCATAGTATAATAGTAGTACTAAATAGGAACACTGTCAATAACCCGAGTAAACGCATTATAAATACTTAAAACTAAAAAATGGCTCCCGGTCGTGATTCATAGGGCAAAATCGCGCAATATTGCGCTAGACGCTGCATGTGGTATAGGAACTATTTTAATGCCGCTCTCGCGGCATCCACATGCAGAGTCTTTTTGCCCTATGTCTCACTCCCTCGCGCCAACTTTTACGTGAATAATTTATAATGTGTTAACTCTAACTTACAATATATCCGGAATTGTAACCGCAAAAATTGTTTTCTTATTACCACTGATTACACTTACCTCACCGCGGTGGAGGGTGACAATTTTCTTAACCACTGCCAAACCAATTCCGCTGCCTTTGGTGGAGTGGGATTCATCGGCCTGGTAGAACTTATTGAAAATGTGCTTTTGACTGTAGGGAGAGATTTCGCTGCCAGTGTTAGCAATACTAACAATTGTTGAACGCTCCTTACGTTTTATGCTAACGGAAACTGTTTTGTTAATCGGAGTATATTTGATTGCGTTGTCTAAGAGATTTATCCAAACCTGCTTAAGCAATTCTTCGTTTGCGCGAATATAAAACTCATCAAAATCCAGCTGAAGATTTATTTTTTTGTTTTCCCATTTATCTTCGAAAAGGAGGATAGAGTTGCGCAGCTGTTCAGAAAGATTGAACTTTGTTACGTTTGTAAGAATTGTCTGATTTTCAATTTTAATCAGATTAAGAACACTCAGTGCTAAATCAGAAAGTCGAATAGATTCCTGCTCAATGATATTTAAATATTCAATTTGAGTTTCTGGCGGAAGGTTTCCTTTTTTAAGTAGCTTTGCAAAGCCGGCAATGGAAACAATTGGTGTTTTGAACTCGTGGGAAAAATTATTGATAAAGTCGTTGTTCAAGGTGTCTGTGTGTTCAAGCTCCGAAGCCATCTGGTTAAAGCTGTTAGTAAAATCGCCAACGGCTTCGAACCAGTTTTCCTGCTTTCCAAAATCAAGGCGTTCCTTGTAGTTACCCTTGGCTAACTCATCCATGCTTTTTATAACCTTATGGATTGGAGAAATGATTGTGTGCGTGTACAAAAGTGAAAGTGCATAACCAACAATAAAACTTGTAATAAACAGGATGATGACGAGTACTCGGTTGTTAATGTCCATTGATTTGTATATTTCGTTAAGATTGATTTTAAGCGCATAACGGAACAAAACATACATGATTGAAAACATCACAGCAAAAACCAGAAAAGCTGCGAGCGAAAGAAGGAACGTCATCTGAATAAAAGTTTTTTTTGGTTTTGGTGCTTTCATTATTTTTTTACCGCCTTGTATCCCAAACCTCGAATTGCTTCAATCTGAAACTCGTTCCAGCCTTCAAAGCGTTTTCGTAATCTTCCAATATGAACTGTTAGTGATTCCCAACCGGTTTCTGAATCTGCACCCCAAATCTCGTCCATCAACTGAATGCGGGTAAAAATCTTTCCCGGGTAAGAAAGCAGTTTGTACAAGAGCAGGAACTCTTTTTGTGGCAGCTCCTGGGTTTCTCCATTTTTCGTTACAGTCATAGAATCATAATCGATTGTGACATCATCAATAACTATCTGATGTTCGCTTGCAATTTTCGCACGTCTGAGCAGAGCCTTAATCCTAAGCAGCATTTCTTCTTCGTCAATCGGCTTTGTCATGTAATCATCCGTACCCACAAGAAAACCTTTATGTTTATCTGCCGGCTGCTGCTTTGCCGAAATCATCAGGATTGGAAGATTGTTATCCTGTTCGCGCAACAGCTTGGTAAACTCGTAACCGTTAAGCTTAGGCATCATTATATCGAGCACTACTAAATCAATGTGCTCCTTATCCATTACCGAAAGAGCATCTTCTCCATCTGTAGCCGTAAAAACCGTGTAATGCTCTGCGGTCAAAACAGCCTGCAACAGCTTGCGAATATTTTTATCATCATCAACAACAAGAATATGAAACATACTAATACTATACGATGAAACGCGAGATTTTTAAAGGGTAGAAAAATAAGTAATTTGCCGAAGAGACTTTATAAAAATGGATTATACCTGGAATTAAAATTCAACTACAACTTTAATGTTATTTTTTTTAATCAGGTTTATATTTAAATCATATTAGAAAGAGAGGTAGAAATATGACTTTACAGAAAGCGATGAGAGTTAGGGCAGAATTAAAAAAGATGTCTGCGGCTTTGATGGATTTACTTAAGAGAGTTCCTATTCAGGTTTCTTATGAAAAAGAAAAACCGTCTGAAGAAAAACTTGTGGAAAAACGTGAAGAAAAAATTTCAAGACTTGATGGTTGCACTTATGAAGAAGTTGTACAGAAATTAATTTCTATTACTGATGCAATTTATGAATTAAATGTTGCGATTGAAAAAGCAAACAGAAACGGACATGAACTTTTGTATAAGGAAGGTGCATTAAAAGCAAAAATTAAATTTGTAAATTATTTAATAGCAGAGGAACGAAATATAACTGCGGAATCTTATACAATAGAGTCTGATTATGAGCATCCTGATTCCAATGGAAATTTTAAAAGAATCCGGGTTCCTTTATACTCATATTCTTTGCTCAAACCGGATGCACTTGGTTCTTCATTAACAAAAGTTCAAAAGTCTCTTGTTCGTGAACTTGAGTCTGTAAGGGATGAGCTTGCAGCCTTTAATGCTCGAGCAACAGTTGATTATGAAGTTCCAGAAGGTCTTTTATAAGATCTTTTAGAATAGGATATGGTTTGTGTCCAAATCAGCAGGGAGGAGGACTGTCAGGTTTTTTTGTCTGTGTGGATTTCTACGCAGACAAAGATTTTTGAATCTAAAAAACATTCCTGCTCTATTACAGAATCTTCACAAGAGAAGATTCGACAAAGAACCCAATCTGCTGTCAATGCATTTTTTAGCAGTTACTGAAAGTTAGTTTTGTTTGTAGCGGACTGGATTCGAGTTGTGTCATATAAAAATATAACACTTCAAAATTATAACATCCTTTTCGGATCGGTTATGCTTTTGGGTTTGGATGATTTATAAAAATTGACAACAATTATAACAATGTAATTTTATAACATTGTATTTTGTGTTTTTTAGAGAACTATATCCGGGATTGGCAGTTTCCATTTGGTTTCTGCCAATCTTTGTTTTAAATACAAAAAGCACTATAATTATTTTACCGGTGTTTGAATAAAAACAGGAGCGCAGCAAAAATGTCAAATCTTAAAAACATAAAATTATTCGTGTTTGATCTTGGCGGAACTTTGATGGAGTACAAGGGGATGCATCTGAGCTGGTCGGGATATTACAAAGGTGCGTTTGAATATGTAAATAATTTTTATTCGCTTGGGCTTTCAGAAAATCAGATTGAGGCATCGGTCGAGATTTTTAAAAACTATAATCCTATGGAAAAACCGCGTGAAAAAGAAATTGAACCGGAAATTATTTTTGAAGATATTATCAAAGGATGGAATACAAACCTTCCTGTGAGCAAAATCATCCAGGCTTTTTTTGATTCACTTAATCTTGAACCGATCATTTATGATGATTCAATTCCCGCCTTATCTCAGTTAAAAAAAGCAGGTTATAAAATTGCAGCCATGACTGATGTTGCAACAGGGATGCCGGACGACCTCCACAAAAATTATGTAACACCGCTTTTGGCATATTTTGATTTGTATGTTTCGTCTCTTTCCTGTGGCTACAAAAAACCAAATCCAAAAGGTCTGCAGGAGATTTCACAAAAGCTTGGAATTGCTCCTGAAAACATGGTTATGACTGGTGACACTTTCCGCGATATTCAGGCTGCAAAAAACACTGGCTGCCGTTCAATTTTGATGAATCGTTCTGGCAAAAAGCCTCAGCAGCTTAATCAGGATTTTACAGTAACAAATGCACTTGAGATTTTAAAGCTGCCCGGTATAGTGGTATAGTGATCTAGTGGTATAGAGTAATGTTTTCAGTTTCCCTGATTTTATGGTAAAATATCCTCATGAACAAAACAGATATGCCCTTCTACAAAAACGGTTTAAACTTTGAATGCCAGCGCTGCTCGTTCTGCTGTGGTCATTGGCCGGGCTTGGTGTACCTTTCGAAACGAGATTTG
>JAEETM010000092.1 GCA_016290335.1 Treponema sp.
TCCGCCGTGCCCGTGTTTATGGAATAAAGGAAACAACTGGGCGTGAGCAGGAGTTTATGTTTCTTAATACAATTGATAAAGAATGTACTGTTTGGAATACAATGGTTAAGTCTGCCAAAAAGCAGAAGCCCGGCATGCGCTACAAGTTCCCGGATGGAACAATAGGTACAATTGTTGATGTTGAAGGTAACAAGGGAACCGAGTTCCGTGCAATGAAGTTTGATTTTGCAATTGATGAAGACTGGTTTGAACGTAACGGCCACATTCCGCTGCCGCCATACATTAAGCGTGGAGATACCGAAGAGGATTCAGAACGTTACCAGAATGTGTATGCTACAGATACAGGTTCTGCAGCTTGTCCTACAGCGGGCCTTCATTTTACAGAAGAAATGCTTTCCCGCCTTGATGCAGCCGGAATTGAACGACGCTTTGTAACACTTCATGTTGGTCTTGGAACATTTCTTCCAGTACGCGAAGAAAATATTGAAAATCATAAAATGCACGAAGAATGGTATTCAATACCGATAGAAACTGCTGAAGCAATAAACCGTGCAAAATGTGAAGGCCGCCCCGTGCTTGCCGTAGGAACAACGAGTGTAAGAACTCTTGAAAGTGCCGCTCAAAAGTTGTTCGCCGAGAATGAAGGTCTTGCTCAAAATGACCGCCAGGAATGGGTTAGGGCAGGTACCAGCTCAACAAGCATTTTTATGTACCCCGGCTTTAAGTTTAAGGTAGTAGACCAGATGTTCACAAACTTCCATACACCCGAATCTACACTGATTATGCTTGTAAGTGCGTTCGCCGGCCGTGAAAATATTCTTAATGCTTACCAGACAGCCGTTGCAAACCGTTACCGCTTTTTCAGCTACGGCGACTGTATGTTCATACGTTAGTTTAGGTTAACTGCTCAAAGCTGTATCGCGTAAGATTCATAAACTGCTGCTTTACTACATCGCTTATCATCTGATTTTCCGCAACAGTTTCAAACTCTTCAACAATGCGTTCCTGAATCTGGTCAATATCTTTTTTTGAAAGCGGCAGCCTGTGACCTATAAGAAGATTTTGAAAGCTCTTACTCTGGAATACAAAAGGACCTGCAAAAGCAAGCTTAACTTCTACTAACGTATTTCTTTCTGTGTTTGCAATAAACGCATACGAAGCAGAAGCCTGGGTAATTCTGTTTTCTGTACCAATCCTGCGGAAAATTGCAATGTCTTCATCAATCAGCGAGATTCGAATGTTTGTAAGTACAAAGCCTTTTGGTATTTCCTTAAATGTGGCAAGAGGTTCAATAAAGGTTTCTGTCTGATTTCTAAGTTCAAGTCTGGTGTCTAGAGCAAGCAGCGGTGCATACAAAGTTCTTTTGTGACCTTCAGAGCAGATGTTACCGCCGATTGTGGCCATGTTCCTTATCATCGGGTTTGCAATGCTGCCAAGTGCCTCATACAGTATCTGTGGAATATGGTGCTGACCGACATCAATTAATTCTGAAAGGGTTGCCCCGGGTCCAACATCAATATAACGCTCGTGACGTTCAATTTTTGACAATTCTTTTATACCGTGCACAGAGATTGCTTTTTCGGGAAGAGCTTCTATTCCGGTACAGCCACCAACTACTACAAGCCCCTGATTGTTTTTGAGCTGAGAGAGTAAATCCTGAGTATTTTTAGCGAATAATACAGATTTCATTTTCTTCTTCCTGCTATTCTTGCTACTGCCGCATAGCCTTTATCTCTTATTTCTGTTGCATAAATAATTCCGTTTACAAGTGTAGATAAGTCTGTGCAGCATGGGGCAAGAGTTTTTACCTGTTCAATTATTTCCTGACGGTCTGGTACCTTATTCTTTTTCAGAATCTGATAGGCGCAGAATATTTTTCCTGCATTGCAGTATCCACAAAGCTTTATTCCGGCTAAATCAAAGCCCTGCTTTATCATGGTATATTCTTCGGTTGCAAGAAAATGATCCAGGGTTTCAATATCCTCGTTGTTTATAATGCCGACTGGTATTTTACAGGAAGCAACAGGCTTGTCGTTCAAAAGAACTGTACACGAACCGCAGACTCCTTCGCTGCAGCCGCATTTTACAGAGGTGTAAGACATCCTTCTTAAAACCTTCATCAGAGTTTCTTCGGGACGGGCTTCTATTATTGTTTTATTACCATTCAAAAATACAGATATGTTCATTTTACTCTCCTGTTGTGCCAGCCGATTTCTCTGTTGCAGATTTATCATCTGGAATATGTTCCAGAAGCAGATTGTCTATTCCGTGAAGCTCCATTGAATCCATCTGATGTAGTATTTGTGGAATTGAAGGAAGCTGCGACAGCTGAGTTGAGGTTTCTCTTTCTTTTATCAGATTGAATATTTGAGCCTCGGTACATGGCAGCTTTGTAAGCTGAGTTGCAAGTGCAAGTGAAAGTGCAGAAGAGAAGGCTGCCGGCAAAGTATTATGAACTAAAGCTCCTACCTGTCCTGATTTGTTTTTTGATTGAATGAACTTTACAGAAATCTTATCACAATGAATAGACTTTTCTTCAACGAGCATTGAAAGCTCCTGCTGGATTTCAAGCCTTATTGTACGAAGTGCCGCCTGTTCATCAAAAAGCTCGCCGCAATCAACTGTGAGCCATATACCCTTTATTTTTTCACTGTAAGTATAGGTGTCAAGCTCAACCTCTACAACACAGGTTGCAAAGGACATGTTTGCAAACGGAATGCCGGAAAAAGCTTCTTTGTTCCAGTTCTTTTTTGCAGTTCCTGTTAAGCCTTTTTTTGAAGTAATTGGCAGCGGCTGATGAAAACGTTTTTTCTGAATATCATTGCAGCATTTTTTTATCAGCTCGTTCATTGTGCCAATTGTGCTGAACGAATCCTCCGGTGAAGGCGGAATATCCTTTATGTAAAACTCCGAATCTATTATGATGTTTTCTTTTTTTATCTGAAGGATTTCGGAAACAGTTTCGCGCCAGATATTCTGGATTACCTCTGATGGTCTTATTGCATGAATAACAACCCGCTCCTTAGGAAGAAGGGTGACTTCTATTTTAGTGTCATACGAAAAGGTTGTTGAACCGTAGAACTCAGAAACATTATAGCCTGTAGCAATTCCAATTCCCCGCAGTGGAACAGCAAAAAATGGATTGCTGTTTTTCTGAAGCCTGTCAATTGCGTCCATATGGAAGGAAGTATATTTTCTGTTGAAGTCGCTCATCTGGATTGTATTGAAAAGAGTTTCAAGCGCAGTTTTTGAAGGAATGTCTATCAGAGAGCGTGCTTTTGTATTAGTG
Source organism: Treponema sp. (assembly GCA_016290335.1). The sequence goes on from JAEETM010000092.1 coordinate 3,290, forward strand.
TTGATTTTTCTGATATCCTCCGGCAGAAGATGAACCTGATTACTTAACTTTTGAATCTGGTTTTCTATTGCAAAAAAGGCTTGGGAATCTATGCTCTTTATACATATAGAAGAAGGCGGATTTTTGGATGTATGAGCCTGCGCCAGAATATGAACATTTTCAAACTTATAATAATTGCAGGAAGCAATTGCAATCCTGTCTATGATTTCCTGTGAAAAAGGATTTAAGGCTCCAACATCAACATCTATAAAAACAGACATTCCATTTACCTTGCCATCCTTTCTGACAGCGGTTTTATATGTTATATCTGTTTTTACGCCCGGAATCATATAATGATCCTGCTCTTTTTGAGTAAGGATGAGCTTTACCGGCTTTTTTACAAGAAAGGCTGCAACTGCAACCTGAGCTGCAATTTGTGTAGTACGCCAGAGCCCCTTTGAATAGATTCCGGAGGTGTTTGTTTTATTTATGAATATTGATTCTTCCGGTAAATCAAGACAATCTGAAATAACTTTAATTAATAACGACGGCCACTTTGTAGGAGCAAAAACATGCATGCAGTCGTTTTCCATATAACAGAAAGCACCGGCTGTTTCCTGCCAGGATAAATCGGTAAGCTTTTCTGTCCAGGTTTCTTCAGAAATAAAGCAGTCTTCATTATCAGTAAAGAGGATTTTTTCTGCTTCTTCAATTGTGTTTTCTGCAAAAATACCTGTCTTAATCTCACGGGAAGCAACAGTATGCTTCTGCGGTTTTTCAATATGATTTGTATCCAGAACTGTGTTCAGCGGTGGAAGCTCGTTTATTTCTGAAACAATTGTCTCTACACTGTTTTTAGCATGAGGAAGATGTTTGGCAGTTTTTTCAGATACATCCACAAAAGGTCTGTGATGCTGATTAATTGCATTCTTTAATGCAGATTCCAGGGTTTCTATATCAAAATTGATTGTGACCTTTTCCAGAAGCTTTTGAACTATTGCTTCATCAGGTCCAACAAGTATTCCAAGCGGCTCACCTGCAAAAGATACGTTATCATGACTGAAGATATTAATTTCAACATCATTTACATTAAAAGTTTTTTTACCGGGAATGTCTTTTGCTGTAAAAAGATGATAACCTTCCGGAATGTCTTCTAAGAAAATGTTGCGGACAATTCCGGTTGCTGTAGGGCTTCGTACTAAAGCGGCGTAGTATGGTTCATGATGTGAATAATCGCTGTAAAAGCCTTTTGTATCAAGAGAACGTTTTGTAACTACGGGAGCATTTTTCTTAGGCATGGTTTTCTTTTCCTGTCTGTATGATTGTGTTTATAACATAATCTGCCATTTCCTCTGTCATGTCAGGGAATAGCGGAATAGAAATTGTTCTTGAATATTGCTGCTCTGCATTCGGAAAGGTTTCTGCGGTAAATGATGGATAAAGCTCCTTCCAGTACGTAAAGTGGAAAAGCGGGATAAAGTGAACCGAGATTCCCAGACCTGCTTCCTGCAGTTTTTTTGCAAACTGTTCGCGTGTAATCTTAAGTTTTTCCGGTACAATCCGCATAAGGTACAAATGCCAGGAGTTTCCTTCGCCGTCTGGTGGCAGTTTAATAAAATCCAGACCGGCAAAAGCTTTATTATATTTTTCTACAATTCGTTTCCGCTGTTCATAAAAAAGCTGGGCACGGTCAACCTGACAGCAGCCTATTGCGGCAAGCACATCAGGCAGATTAAACTTGTAGCCCGGTGCAATAATATCGTACTCCCAGGAAGCACGTGGAGAAGTGTAGCGGTCCCAGGTTGTGCGGTCCATTCCGTGCATGCGCATAACTGTCATTCTTTTTGCAAGCTCAGCATTTTTTGTGCAGACCATTCCGCCTTCTGCAGTTGTAATTGTCTTTGTTACATAGAAAGAAAAAACTCCTGCATCACCAATTACTCCGGCATAACCCAGCTTTGTAGGAGAAGGAAAGGAATGTGCGGCATCTTCTATTACATAGATTTTGTTTTCAGGTGTACTGTATTTTTCTGCAAGGTTTAGGATTCGTTCCATATTGCAGACGTTTCCAGCTATGTGAACAGGAATGATAGCCTTTACCTTGTGTCCGTTTTCTGCATCTTTTTTTAATATTTCTTCTATTTTATTCGGGTCTATACTGTAGGTATCTTTTTCAATATCAGCAAAATAAACATCGGCATTAAGGTGACGGGCGCAGGTTGCAGTAGAAACAAATGTATATGGAGTAGTGATTACGGCAGTACCATTTTTTACACCGCAGGCTTCTAGTGCCAGAATCATACCGGAAGTGTTTGAGTTTACGGCAAGAGAATAAATCTTATTGTCCGTTTCGTTTCCACCAAGAGCCTGACTGAACTTTTTTTCAAACTCAAGCGCATATTTTCCGGTTGTAAGCCAGCCTGAATCAAGTACATCCATAACAGCCTTTTTTTCTGCGTCTGTAATTGCTGCACGATGAAATGGTACTTTTATTTCGTTCATAAATGTTGTCTCCTCAAAACAGAGATTCCGAATCAAGTTCGGAATGACAGTTAAAGTAAATCCGTGCGTTTTTGACCATCAGATTTTATTTCTTCGTAAAAATCCCTTAAGCTTTTGCAGTCTTCACAGAGCAGCGAAACTAAAAGCTCCCTGTTGCGGAAATCTTCTTCTTTTCCGTTTGTAAAAAAGCAGATGGGGTAGAGCTTTTTTAAAAGAGTGTCCAGTCTTTCTGCTGTGTATTCCTTGTTGTCCAGCTGAAGAATCTTCTGGTATTTTGTAGGCGTAGGATTTTCTTCTTTAAGCCATAGCGGTTCAATAAGGCGTTCACCTTTTCTTGCACCGACCACCTTTATGTCAATATCCTTGTACGGTTCAAGACCGCTGAACTTAATAATCTGTTCGGCAAGGTCAAGAATCTTTATAGGTTCGCCCATATCAAGCAGGTATGATTTTCCGTTTTCTCCAACACCGCCAGTCTGCAGAACAAGGGAACAGGCTTCCGGAATTGTCATAAAAAAGCGTTCCATTTTTTTATCGGTAACGGTGAGCGGGCCTCCGGTTTTAATCTGAGTCTGGAATAACGGAAGAATTGAACCACGGCTTCCAAGAACATTACCAAAGCGTACAAACATAATTGCCTGGTTGTTTCCTGCTTCTCTTGCTTTATCTGCAGCCGCAAGCACCATCTTTTCGCAGAGCATTTTAGAAACACCGTATACACTAACCGGTTCAACAGCCTTATCGGTAGAAATAAGCACAAATCGTTCTACCTTGTGGGTTAAGGCTGCATCAAGAAGGTTCTTGGTACCGAATACATTGTTTTCAATTGCTGCAACCTGGTTTTCTTCCATCATTGGAACATGCTTGTAGGCCGCACAATGGAAAATAACATTACATTTTGTCTGTTTTATGATGTAGTCAACGTATTCCCTGTCACGCATATCGCCAATAATAGGGACAACCGTTGCCTTTTCACCTACGCCTTCTGCCTGGAGCACTTTAAGCTCGCGGAAAATCTGGCAGATTGAGTTTTCGCCGTGACCAAAAAGGTAAAGTCTTTCTGCTCCACCAGAAAGCAGCTGTCTTGCAAGCTCCGAACCGATTGAACCGCCGGCACCTGTAATCAAAACTCGTTTGCCGCGCAGGTACGAAAGGCTTTCTTTTAAGGAAATTGCAATCGGGGTTCGGCCAAGAATATCAAGCGGGTCAATTTCCCTTGTCTGAACAAAATGGGCGGTTCCGTTTATAACCTGGCTTATTCCAGGCAGGATTTTTATGTGTTTGAACTTATTTTTCTGCAAAATATCATATATTTCGCGGATTCTTTCAACGGGAGCGGACGGTATTGCTATAATTGCTTCATCATCATCTGAATTACTGAGGATTGAAGTTACGTTGCTGATTGGACCAAGAACCGGAATACCGTCAATTGTTGTACCGATTATGGATTTGTCGTCATCAAGAAAGGCGTTTACTTTACCGAAGATTTTTTTTCTTTTAATGTCGTCTGCAATTGTCTGCCCGGCAAACCCGGCACCAATTATATAAATACGTTTTTCCATTTCCCGTCCCGTTCAAAATATTTTATCACACTAGGGTTAATTCTGCAAATATGTAAAAAAAATACTAAACATCGCAATTTATTACTCCGATGTAAAAGTATATAACCTTGTACACAAGGTTAACCTTATTGTTTGGGGTGCGTAATGGGGAAACTGAAAAAGTCAATCTTGTTTCTGGCCTGCCTGCTGTTTTCATCAACAGTATTTGCAAAACAGATAACAATTCAGATTATTCAGCACAACATTGCAACAGATAAAGTTGCAGAATCTTCCCTCGTTATTGAAGACGGACTTCTGGACGGTTTTTTTGACAACGGTTTTATTGTGTCAAATACACCGGCTTCTGTTTCTGTGTCTGAAAAGCAGGATTTATCGCTTTATAACACAGGATTGGGAGATGCTTACGAAGGCGGAGCTGATTATTTTGTGCAGATTAAGCTTTTCTATGATGGTTCTGCCCAGAAAACCGGAACCCCGAAAAAAACGGGAAAGAAAAAAGAAACAATAAGGGAAACTGGTCTGGAAAGAGTTGACTGGACAGTCGCTTCGGCTGTTACAGGCAAAAAAATAAAGGAAAGTACCATGTCATTTTCAGATGCCGAAAATAATGGAGATGATTTAGGCCTGCTTTCTGCCAATTTAATATTTGAAATAAAACGAGCAATAAAAGCTGTAAAAGCTTAGCTTATGCCTAAGGATGGGTAGGAATATGAAGAATAAATTATTTAAGGTTGTATCACGAGTTTGCGCTGTTGTTGCAGGATGTTTTATGCTTGCATCCTTCAGTCCGTCACTTGATGGAAGGGCTGTTGTTGTGGAAGCAGGTGTTTTCCCGCAGGGATTATTCGCAAAAACTGTAGGTTATCTTCCTGGCGATATGATCAGCGTAACAAACATTACTGGCGACAGAACTGTTGATATTCTTGTTATAGGAGCTTTGGATCCATCCGAAGGTGTTGCAATAATGCTTTCTCCAGAAGCTGCTGCTGCAATTGGAATAGACGGTAAGGCCAATAATATTGTAAAAATTACAAAGCGTTCTAATCAGGACGGCAGAGATTATGGTTCTGCCATAATCGCAAGCCAGCTTTACAACACTGAAGATTATGCTAAAGATTATATAGATTCTGAAAACGAAGAAGAATACTCATACGATGAAGATAATTCAGAAGATACAAGCTATTCTTCATCTGAAGAAGCAGATTATACCTTTGATGAATCAGAGGTTGAAGCTGATAAAACTGAAGAAACAGAATCAGAAGAAACAGAATCAGAAGAAACAGAATCAGAAGAAACTGAGACAGAAGATACAGAAGAAGATATGGATAATGAATATGATTATTCATTTGATGAGGAAGATGAAGAAGAAACTATGGATGAGGCTGACCTTGAGTTCTACGAGGACGACTTTACTGCTGATGATAATTATGATGAAGGCGAAGATGAATCTGAAGAAGATTATGAAGAAGACTATGTAGAATACGAAAACTACGAAGATGACTACGAAGACTTCGATGAAGATTATGAAGAAGACTATGAGGAAGATGAAGATTACGAAGAAGAATATATAGATGATGAAGATTACTATGACGAAGACGAAGAAGAATTAGAAGAAGACGAAAACTACGAAGAATCTTATTCTGATGATGAAGACTTCGGCTTTGAAGAAGAGGAAGAAGAAGCAGAAGAAGAGCCTGAAGAAGAAATTGAAGAAGATGAAGACGAATATGAAGAATATGAGGATGATGAAGAGCTCTTTGATGATTCAGATGATTACGAATATGTTGATGAGGACGAGGATTTTGCAGAGGATGAAGACTTTGTAGAAGACGAAGACTTTGAAGAGGAAGAAGTAGAATCAGAACCTGAGCCTGAGACAGAAGAAATTGTTGAAGAAGAAGAAATCGTAGAAGAGGAAGAAGCAGAACCAGAGCCTGAGACAGAAGAAATTGTTGAAGAAGAAGAGTTCGAAGAAGAACCGGAAGAAGTTCTTGAAAAAATAGAGGATGAAGAGTTCTTTGAAGATGAAGTTGAATTGGTAGTAGAAGAACCGGAGCCTGTAGAAGAAGAAACTGAACCTGTAGAAGAAATTGAAGCAACTGCAGAAGATGAATATGATGAATATCAGGCTATAGTACTTGTTCCTGCTGATGATAATCCTCCAGAGAATACAGAAGAACCTGAACCAGAGCCTGAGCCGGTAGTTCCTGTAGTTACAGAAAAAGCTGAAGAACTTACACCGGTTGTTGAACCAGAGCCTGTAGTTGAGCCTGAACCAGTTGTTGAACCAGAACCTGTTCCAGAGCCGGCACCGGTACCTGTAGAGAAGGGCTACGAAAAGTATATGGTCAACAGTCTTGCTGACCTGCAGTCTAAATCTTACTATGTACAGATTGCTTCTTTGCGTGATGACGAGAATATAATGGAAATTGTTAAGAAGTATGGAAAGAATTATCCATTGACAATAGTTCCAAATGCAGCTGGAACAGCTAAACAGATCCTTATTGGACCGCTTTCTGTAGACGAATATGCAACCGTTCTTGCAAGATTCAAGGCATACGGTTATAAGGATGCCTTCCTGCGAAAAGTCAAATAACAGTAAAACAAAAACTGCACACTACTTATCATTGTCGGGCTTGTCCCGACAATTTTTTTTGTTTTGACATTTAGAAAAAAGCGTTTACAATTAATCTATGTCGGACAAAAAAGAGTATGCAGAATTCGATGAATTAGACAGACAGAAAGCCAGGGAAATAATCTTTACTGATGAAAAAGATATGCTTCTTGTAGCTAAAGTTGTTTCTCTTACTATGTTCATCCTTGGCACTGCTATGGTAGTAATTAATGCCATTGAAGGCAATAAAGCCATGGTTATTGTAAGCCTTGTGTATGGACCATTGTTTCTGCTTTCTTTTATCATTACAACAATAACAAAAAGAACTAAGTTTTTTCTGATTCTGGGCTTTACCCTGAGTTTTTTGATGGAGTTCGTCTATCTTATAACCGGCGGACAGCAGGGGTTCGGAATATTCTGGATGTGCATAATCACTTTTTTTACTTTTTTTTCAAATAAAAGAAGGGTTTTCTTTATTGTAAACTCGTTTTATCTGTTTTTTGTGGTACTGGCATTCTGGACACCTCTTTCAAAGTTCTGCTATCAGTATTCGGAAACAATGCGTATCCGCTTTCCAATGCTTTACATAATTGAGTTTATTTTTGCAAGTATAATTAAAATCAGGCTTACAAAAGCTGAGCGCAATAGAAATCTTCTTTTTAAACAGCTGTTTGAACTCAAAGATGATTTACAGAATCAGGTAGAACAAAGAACAAAAGAACTTGAAAAAGAAAAGAATAATTCCGAAAAGCTCCTTATTGAAGTAACTCAGGCTCTTGCCACCACAATAGATGCCAAGGATAAATATACAAGCGGTCATTCAAAACGTGTAGCTGATTATTCAAAAATGCTTGCAGCAGCACTTGGAAAAGACGAAAAAGAACAACATAAGATTTATCTTATTGCTCTGCTTCACGATATTGGAAAGATTGGTGTTCCTGACTGGATTATCAATAAGCGCGATAATCTTACAGAAGAAGAATATAATGTTGTAAAGGGACATCCGGAAATCGGTTATGAAATATTGAAGAATATTACAACAATGCCTGATCTGGAAAACGGAGTTCGCTGGCATCATGAGCGTATGGATGGAAAAGGGTATCCTGATGGCCTGTCCGATACTCAGATTCCTGAATATGCCCGTATTATCAGTGTTGCCGATGCTTACGATGCTATGACCTCTAACCGAAGTTACCGAAGCTACTTGCCGCAGGATTTTGTCCGCGCCGAAATAAAAAAAGGAATCGGTTCTCAATTTGCACCAGACGTTGCAGAAAAAATGCTGGAGCTTATAGATGAAGATAAAGAATATGTAATGCATGAATAAAGTATTTGTATTTCTTGCTCTTGAATAAAGACTTAAATAGTATTAAACTTACTTTAGTATAATTAAAGTATAACAAATATTTTATATCAGCTGGAGGAATATATGGCTAAAAAAAATCTTGACTGGGGTAACTTATCTTTTGGCTACATAGAAACTTCTAAAAGCTATGTTGCCAACTGGAAAAACGGTGAATGGGATGAAGGAAAACTTACTTCTGACCATACGGTAAAAATCAACGAATGTGCCGGTGTATTGCAGTATGCACAGACTTGTTTTGAAGGCCTGAAGGCATATACAACAGAACATGGCGACATTGTAACTTTCCGTCCTGACCTTAACGCAGAACGTATGGCAGATTCTTGTAAACGACTTGAAATGCCTGTTTTCCCAAAAGAACGTTTTATTGAAGCCGTCCTTCAGACTATAGAAGCAAATAAAGACTGGGTTCCACCTTATGGCAGCGGTGCAACTCTTTATATCCGTCCTTATATGTTCGGAAGCAGCTCTGTTATTGGTGTTAAACCTGCTGACGAATATCAGTTCAGAATCCTTGTTACACCTGTTGGTCCATATTTCAAGGGTGGTGTAAAGGCAATTACAGTTCGTATTTCAGACAGAGACCGTGCTGCTCCTCATGGAACTGGAGACATCAAGGCCGGTTTGAACTATGCAATGTCTCTGTACAATATTGTTGATGCACATAAATGCGGTTTTGCAGAAAACATCTATCTTGATCCTGCAAGTCATACTTATATAGAAGAAACAGGTGGTGCAAACATCATCTTTATTACAAAGGATGGAAAACTTGTAACACCTAAGTCAAACTCAATTCTTCCTTCAATTACAAGACGTTCATTGCTTGTTGTTGCAAAAGATTACCTTAAAATGGAAGTTGAAGAGCGCCAGATCAGCAAAGATGAACTCGGTGATTTTGTTGAATGCGGTCTCTGCGGTACTGCTGCTGTTATTTCTCCAATTGGAAAAATCAACGATCACGGAAAAGAGATTGTTTACAACGAAGGCAAAGAAGATATGGGACCAGTTCTGTCAAAAATCTACGATACTCTTACAGGTATTCAGATGGGCAGACTTGAGGCTCCTGAAGGCTGGATTTATACAATCTAAATAATAGAAATATTTTACCACGCGGCAGACGGCGGAACTTCAAAAGTTAATCCTTCTGCCGCGTTTTTATTTGATTCAGCTCCTTGTAGTAGGTGAGATACTGATCCAGAATGCCAAGTGCTGCCAGAACCTGCTGCTCCACCTTTTCATTTTCCGGCTCTTCTTCAACATCAGGATTAAAAATTGAATCTCGTAATACGATGAAATTATGATTCATTTGAAGGTATTTTTCTGTTGCGGTCATAGTATAATTACTTTCCTTAGTTCGTTTTTATTTTATTTTTCGTTAATTTAGGATATAATATTTTCAATAAATAATATATGGCAATTAAGACTTTTTCCTGGAATGATATTATAAACTCAAACAGCAGGGAGCTTTTTCCGCAGTCAACTGGCATTTCTGTCGGCAGCTTTGACGGGCTTCACCTGGGGCACCGTGAGCTTTTGAATGCTCTTGTTGACGGCTGCAGAAAAAAAGGCTTGAAGTCAGGAGTTATAACTTTTCTGCGACCGCTGCCGAGTATAAAGCATTCGGGCGATTATAAGGGTGATGTTTCTACCCTGAATCAGAGGCTTAAGCTTTTTGAAAGTCTTGGCATTGATTTTGCAGTTCTTGTTGATTTTAACGAAGCTTTTGCAGGTATAGCCGGT
>JAEETM010000093.1 GCA_016290335.1 Treponema sp.
TTGTTCATCCGCACATCATTCGCTTCTTCAACAAATTTTCGAAACGCTGCATGATTGGGATCATAGTTATAACCAAGAATATGACACTTGGCAACATCTGTTTTGCACGAAAGCTCAACGCCTTTTATAAATTTTATTTCGGCAGGTACAATGCGTTCCATTTCCAGCGCGCCGTCAATTGCGTCGTGATCTGTTACCGCAAATGTAGTTATGCCGAGGCTTTGTATTTTTTTCAATAATTCCGGAATCGTATCCGTTCCATCCGAAACGACGGTATGCATGTGTAAGTCAACTTTTGAATTCATAGTGATCCTCCTAGTCTAAATGTACCCTTCATTTCAACATATCATTTATGTAACAAGCCGAAAAACATTATTGGTAAAGCAAATAATAGAGCAAGTGATGTACCAGTCCGGGTCGAACCCTGCAACTGCACCGACATGCTCTATTATGCGGATTTTAAGTCCGGCGCAGCTCGTTTTTCGAGCAAGTACGCCGGACTACAGTAAATACTTTGCAGGAGGCGAACCCGAACGGCCGATATCCCGCAAATCATTGCTGTCATTAGGATTAGGTGGAGCAGGCAACCCCTATTTGAAACGTATGATTCCAAAATACAAGAGCACTATTATGATAGCAACTAACGCAATGTCCAGAAAAATGATACCGAAATTTCCACTTATCAGACACCAGACAAGTGCGCCAAAGAATAATCCGGGCAAAAATGTTGCACCTATAGCCTGTGCCATTCTATTATTTTTCGCTTTTGTATAAGTATATATTCCGACTGCTATAGCAACCACAGGAATAAGCAAAATTTCCATTATTTCTCACGCATACAATTTAATCCATTTGCTTGCTATTTGTTCGCCCTTGCATGACTACTATAGCACATTTTTTTATGGTCGTGGTCGCCATCATGGCGACATTTTCTTAAATGATTTCTAATCCGTAGCTTTCCAAAAGGTTATTTACTTCCCATACCGAACGCATATTGTGCTCAATGCAATATGAAATTACAAGATCGACAATCAGGCTGCGCGACAATGCAAACCCCGCAGCGTTCAACAGATCATTTGTTTCCTGCAGGTCCAATTGAAGGGCAAGGGCAAACCGTATGATTGTATATTTTCTGGGATGATAGTTCACATCGCTCAGTATTTTGGAAAAAAATTTTCGGTCATAGCCTGCCTTGCTGTAAACCAGCGGGGCTGTCATCTTTTTTTCATTCATGTAACATATCAGTTTCTTTGTGAAGGGGTCTTCGGGAACAAACTCTTCCTTGTCCGGTATGTCCTTGTTACTCTTTGGAACAGAGCTGATGGAATAATGTATCTTGGGAGCGCCCGGATCAATTGTCACCGTACTTCCATCGGGCATTGTAATTTCCCGAACCTGCAATTGTTCCGCAAAGTAAGGTTTCACCGTCTGCGCAATCTGTAAGTTCTCTTTTGTTTTCTCGTCCAGTTGATACTGTGTTTTTACATATTCTGCCACGGTGTTGAACGATGCAGTTACCTTACCACCTATTTTTTTATGATACTGCGTTTTTACATATTCTGCCGCGGCCTTGAACGATGCAACTACCCTGGCACCTGTATTATTATTTTCCTCGCCCGGATACAGCACCAAATAAATATCCAGCGCAACATTCTTGTCGGCCAGATAATACCGGCAGGTATCATAGGCAATTTGAAGTGCTGTCTCATAGGGAAAGTCGGTATAATGGAAAGAAAATACAGGAACAGCAACCGTTCTGCACTGATTCTCCACAGCCAGTTTTAGGGAATGTTGGTAACAGGAAGCCATCCATTTATCTTCATGTTCTGTACCGTTGCTCCACACCGGGGCCACTGTATGGATTATATATCTGGCGGGCAATTTGAACCCGGGCGTAAGCTTTGCTGCTCCTGTGGGGCAGCGCCCTGTCTTTCTGTAGTAATCCATTAATTCAGGGCCTGCTACTTTATGGATTGCATGGTTCAGGTTGCCGCCATCTTCTGCCTCGTTATTAATTACATTAACAATAGCATCTACCTTCAGCTTTGTTATATCACCAGAAATAAAATTCACACCCATAGCTCGCTCCAAATCTATCTTGTCATCCATGGTGGTATTTCTTCTGTTGCCTCATCATTGTTGTATTTTTTAACATTGCTACTAAAATGACACTTGTAATCTTGTTTCCAGTCCGCCGCTTCTATCAATACGCTAATTAATTTGGCAAACGTGTTCCACTCTTTGGGAATTTCAACCCACGATTGGTATTCTCGTTTAATTTTTCCATACGTCTTCAAATAGTATTCATGTCCGTCTAAACCAGAAGGGTACTGTACATCTTTGGGTAGGCCTTCATTTACGATTTTATAAATAACAGGCATTTTTTCTTTAGGTATACAAACCATCTGTGCTGGATTAATCTTCTGATACTCTTCAATAAAATGCCGTTGCTTAAAGATTTCTTCCAATCCCATATTTTGTGGCAGTTTATGTTTATTACTGTAATCATGAATAAACTGAAGAAGCCTGTTTCTATTAAGCTTAAAGACCCAATATAGTTTTCCTGTTCCATCAGGCAACTGAATGACTTCGGAATAAAGAGATGGCGCAGACCGGGAACAAGTTTCTATTTGCAATGTCATGAGCAGGTCTTTGGGATCCATGCCGGTATTTAAAACGCATTCGAAATCAAGCATATGCTCACCATATCATTTTTCTTTGCCCAGACACTTTTCAAATTTACCGCAAAGGTCTGCAATCCATTCTTTTTTTGCAAGCTGATTAATCCACTCTTCCGGAATACCTCGCTCGCCGCCAACTCCGTAAATAATTCCCGCCAATCCTCCGGCAACGGCAGCCACGGTGTCGGTGTCGTCGCCCAAGTTCACTGCCAATAAAATACATTCACGAAAGCTGCTGCTATTCAGGTTGCACCACAAAGCAGCTTCCAGCGTATCAACCACATAACCGGTGCTTTTGATTTCGTCACGGGTCAAATCCTTTAATATTGGCAAACGCTCAAATGTGGATTGCTTCATGCCGAAACAGTTATAAATTTCTTCCAGCGTTTTGCCATGAAACAACTGTCTTGCAATGTACACATACACGCGGCAGGCCGCTATTGAAATTTCATGGGCGTGAGTCAGGCTGCTGACAGCATTTACCGTTTCATAATCACAATCCAAAAAGGCTAATGGCAAAATGCGCATCAGGGAACCGTTGCCATTATCCCATTCCGCTGTACCCCCACACTGCTCTGCAGGGATTCCCTGTACATAACGCTGGATAGCGTTACGGGTAGCGCGCCCGATATCAAACAACTCTCCGTAAGGAGTAAACTCACCGTCATTCACCCAGCGGACAAAGTTTTTCATAATATCATCTGTATCAATTTCTCCAAGACGGGCGATGCTTTCCACCGTCGCCAACATCATGGAGCTGTCATCTGACCATGACCCGGCAGGCAGATCATATGTGCCATAACCAATCATATCGGAAACTTTAAATGAATCGCGTGGATTAAACTCAACTGGTACGCCCATTGCGTCGCCAACGATTAAACCCATGAGGCCATTATATATCTTTGACATGGTTAACCTCGTCCTTACTATCTTCAGTCTTATAATAATTTCAAAAAATTATTTTCCATTTGTTCATTCTTTGCTGCTCAATGGATCCGGCCCAAACTGATTAGGGCCTTTTGTTCCCTTAAAGAAAATCAAATAAAAACTAAGAACAAAATTTATCATTGGTATGAAAAATCCAATACACCACCAACCCGGGCAATTCAAGTCATGTAAACGCCGGATTGAAAGCATAAAGGCCGGAATAATAGGCAGCGCGGAAACCAGAATTCCCAGTGCAGCAATCGCTCCGCTGCCCAACTTGTTAGCAATAACAGAAAGTATAATTGCAACAACTATAACTGCCACCGCTACTGTTATACTACGCAATATATATCGTTTTCTATTTAGGCGATTATCATAGCGCAGAAACATGCTCTTGATATCAATATCTGGCATGTATAGTTCCCCATCACCTTCTCCTGTCTTTGTCTCCGACTGTTCTGATGATTGATAAGGAAATTTTGATGGTTTATAAGGAAAAATCGTGTCTCCGTTTTTTCTGGCCTTCATAGCAGCTCCTGATTCGCACAGCGAACATTTACCATCTTCATTGCAAAAGAACGCTCAAAATTTGTTAATCTGAGATTTCTATTTTGTTTCCTCGGTTTCAGCCTTGGCTTTATCTTCTGCCACCTTTTCCGCAATATCAGCAATCTTGTCTGCCGCATCTTTGCCCACGTTTTCCAAGCCGGTAACATTAATATTCCGGTTTACTTTTGCGTCATAGGTGTCGGCTTTGGCAATCTCTGCCAGGTCAATTCCGGTTGCCTCTTTTATGGTTTGGAATGTCCGTGCCATCACCAGCGGCACATTTTCCGCCACAGAGCTGGCCCCGGCTGCAGTAGAGCCAAACACGGTCACCTTATCAATACTGGACAGCGGTTTTGCGATTTCCGCCGCAACCTGCGGTACAATACGGATCGCCATTTCTGCCATGGCCGCCTGCCCGTATTTTTTCATAGCTTCCGCCCGCTTATCCATCGCTGCCGCTTCTGCCTCGCCTTTTGCCTGGATGGCCGCTGCTTCCGCTTCACCCTTCAGCCGGATGGCGTCAGCCTCTGCCTGCCCTTTCGCCCGGATGGCTTCCGCAATTTTCTGCTGTTCGTACAGTTCTGCTTCCGCATCCCGCTGGCGTTTTGCCAGTTCCGCAGCAGCCTTCTGCTCTATCGCGTAACGTTCTGCTTCAGCCTGCTTCTTAATCTCTGCGGCCAGCATCTGCTCTTTTACCGTTACTTCTTTCTGTTTCAGTTCAGCCTGCCGTTCCGCTTTGGCAATTTCCGCATTGACCGTGGCGGTCTGGATGGTCTTCATCTGTTCCTGACGCTGGATTTCATAGGCCGCGTCAGCTTCTGCCTGTTTAACATCTGCCTGCCGTTTCAATTCAGAGCGTTTAATGGCAAGCTCATTCTGCCGTTCAGCGATTTCCGTATCCGCTTTAACCCTGGCTTCGTTGGCCGTCTTGTCCGCTTCCGCCTGTACAATTTTAACGTCGCGCTCCGCATTGGCTTTGGCAATTGCAGCATCCTTTTTAATTTTTGACGTATTATCCATACCCAAGTCGCGGATCAGTCCGTTTTCATCCGTTACATTCTGAATGTTGCAGGACAGGATTTCGATGCCTAGCTTTTTCATGTCGATGGCTGCTTTGTTCAACACCTGGTCAGAGAAAGAGTCCCTGTCCGTATTGATGTCTTTCAGTGTCAGCGTACCAACGATTTCACGCATATTGCCTTCCAGCGAGTCCTGAAGTTCATTGGCGATTTCATCAGGATTTTTGTTCAGGAAGTTCTTCGCTGCCAGACGGATGCCCTCCGGCGTGCGTTCCACTTGTACCTTGGCAACAGCGTCTACAGATACATTAATAAAATCGTTGGTGGGTACAGGCTGGCCCGTTTTAATATCAACGCTCATCTGCCCCAGATACAGGTTATCAATCCGTTCCAAGAACGGGATGCGGATACCGCCCTGCCCTTTCAAAATCCGAGGTTCTTTTGTCCAGCCGGAAATAATCAGCGCTACGTTCGGCGGTGCTTTTACATACGTCTGAGTAATTCCGATAACCAACAAGATTACAATGATAAGTCCTAACAAAGCAAGTCCAACTGTCATGATGATACACTCCTTTCACGGTTACTTTTGACATTTGGTCATTTGGTTCGATTGTCTTGTATATATTATATCACGTTATGCGTCCAAAAATTTCCCCCGTCAAGCCCCTCATGGCGTCTGCGTTTCAGCATTTTCACTCTTCTCGATGCGCTTCCTGTCTGGGTTTGATGAGAACCTTATCTGCATCTTTTCATTTTTATTTTTCCATAAACCAGCGCCCTTCTTCGTTGAACAACTTTACCTCCTTGCCTCGTATCCGGCAGATGTACCGGATACCCAATCCTCCGGCTTTCAAAGATGCTGCCCTCCTTACGTCCAGTACCCTGTCTATTTCAAAAACGCGCCCGTCTTCCCAAACGATAGCCTTGGGTTGGATATTACCATCTAAGTCAAAGGCCGCTATCACTTCTAAATTAATCTTCATGGCAATCACCTGAAATAACTGTATGGATGTATTGTATGTTCCTCTTTCGGGTTGAACCAGGTCAGCTTGGAATCTAACAAGGCTGATGCCCACAAAACTGCGTCACGCCCATACCAGAAGCGGATATCATCAATCGTTCTTTCTATCTGTTCCTGCACCGTAAGATTTACCGCCTTTTACGTTTCAAAAACTTGTCAACAAATTGGTATTTAAATCCCGTCTTTACACTCATTTGCCATGCTGAAATATCTGGATTATCGGCAAGTGCCTTTTCCATAACCTCGTATCTTTTATCTCTGAAATGGTCATTAATCATTTTTACCGCAACACCTATATCTTCATAGCCTTTAAGTTTTCTGAAATAGGAAAAATACTCCCTTATAGTTTCATTGTGACAAAAGTCAACACTTCCCTTTGCAAACAGGTCTAATTTTTCAACAAGTTTCATAAATTCAGTTGCCTGCTCTTTACGTAATCTACAGTTACGCATTTCTTCTGTTTCTATCGGCTCTCTATGCTTCTTGCCATTTTCTATTTTTTCGTGACATGATTCGCATAGCGTTATTAAATCATTATAAATATCTTCATTTCCTACGTTAGTATATGAGAGGTGATGGACGTTTAAATAGTGTTTGCCACCGCATCTCTGACAAGTATAGTTATCTATCTTTAGGCGTTCGCTACGTTTCTCTTGCCACTTAGGACTTTTAAGATAATCAGTATATTGTTGATTCATGATATCTCCACCCTACCCAATTTGCCTACAATCCCAGCAGTATTCATCAACTACCTTTAGCAAAATTTCACAATATATCCACTATATAAATCATATCACTTTTTGCGTCCAAAAATCTCCCCCGCCAAACACCGCATGGCACCTTTGTTTCAGCGGTTTTTGTTTTTTCACTCCGCTCTATGTCTAGGCTCACGAAAAACAAAAAAATTAAAACTCTTCATAGCGCGGTACACCTGCTCCCAATGCAGGGACTGCCGTGAAGAGTTTCTTTCATTCTATCTATTCTATTAGATTCGTTGACCGGGACAGCCTGCTTTAGCTTTTCATTTCTTCCAATGCCATAATTGCTTTTTTATTACCCTGTCGGACAGCCCGGTTCCACCAGAACGCAGCTATTTCTCTATCTTCATCTACACCATCGCCTAAATGTTTATTTATTGCTCATCAATTAGTCTTCCTCAATTATCCGTTTCATTCCATACATCCATAAAAGCTTCTATCTTATCACAAATCTTATTTATATAAATATCAAATGTGTCGTTATCAAATAAAGATTCGTACTCTTTGTTTGGACTGCGATAATTAACCTGCATATCTTTCGTTAAATGTTCCCACCAGTAGAAGGCATCTGTTGCTTTTACTTCACCTTTTAGTTTACTATTATCTGAAACATATTTAATACTGTCATTTTCTCTTCCATGTGGGTTTGTCTTATTTACGTCATCCCAATTGCAAATTCCAAAGTAAAGATACGTTTCAATTTCAATACGCAAAACATATTGTTTGCCAATAGGTTTGTTCTCTTTTTCCGGAAGAAAATAATTTAAGCTCGGCCAAGTATTCCTACCTTTTGTGTAATAATCCATGTAACCGTCCAGATAGCCCCTGTGGGCTAAGCTGAGCTCCGGTCTTCTTTTTGCCAACCGGTTCTCAATCGCCGAGAATACTTTCTTCATCATTTGGCATTTTATATCAATCAAAGCCTTCTCAAGTTCTAAAACCGCATGAATATCCTTTGAAGTCTTTATCAAATTATTAAACTCCATAATTTTTCTCTCCTCAATTTGATCCGTTAATTTTAGTATAACATCTAAAAACTGTGAAAGTACCTCGTACAACCTCGGAATAGAACGAATTTGTTCCATGGTTACAATTTGTTTTAACCAACTTAAGACATCACTTTCAAAAGAAATACACTCATACTGGATACCCTTTTTTAAATTTGCCTTACTGGTTTTCGAAGGTTCATGCTTATCCAATGTCAGGTAATAAATAATTGCTTTTGAATCAGAAGTATTGGTGTAAATATAATAATCAATCAATTGTGCATCCTGATCCCCAGCATAAATTTTTACTTCAATCGGAAATAACCTTCCTGCGATACTTATCAATATGTCAATCCGGCGTTTATTATCAATATGTAATTCTTTATAAACTTTTGCTTTGTCATAGTCTTCATCAGCAAAAATGTTTTGTCTTAAGACCTGCTTTATAAAAGTTTTCAAAAACAGGCTACCCTGCATATGGCTGCCTTGTGGGTCAAGCAATTCTCTCAAAAATGAACAAATAGGCAATTCTTTATAATGAATACCAGTGATAGAAAAAATATTAAAATCAGAAGCATTGGCTTTCTTTTTTGCTTCATAAGCATCAACTATTGTACTAATCTTTTGCAATATCAGTGTAGCGTCATCCATAAAACCTATTCCTCCAACTTCCCATCACAATATTTCTCATACATCTCTGCCACACTCTTCTTGATTTCTTCCCGTAACTCCGCCGGTTCCAACACTTCCACATAAGGCCCGTACTGCAATGCCCAAAAGTGCATGGCTTCTGCGTTGCACTTTACATCAATCAGCATTTCATCTTCAAAATCCTGGCGGATTTTGAAATCTTTCCCGAACCAGTCCACCAGTTCATTCATGAGGTGTTTCTTTGCCACCATGCGCACACTCACTGTTTTACCGCTGAACATGTAGATGTGTTCCGCCATATGTTTCGGCAGGGAGAAACCGTTTTTGAAATCCTTCACCTGCGATACAGGTTTGCGTTTCTCGTCCAGCATGCATACGGAAATCATGCGGTCGATGCGGAAATGGGCAACGTTATCATATTTATCATAGTTCGCTATCAAATAATACCGCCCGTTGTTGGCCACAATCTGGTACGGGTTCACAATGTACGGCTCCTTCCTCCGGGGATGCAGCTGAAAATCCGTACCATAGGAATTGTAAACGAAACTGACCTTTTTCTTCTTGTCGATAGCATCGTTCAGGGCGTCCAGCGCGTACATGGTCTGCTTGTTATCCGTGTGCTGCAGCTCCGGCAGATTGCAAACGTGCTTCACCTTTGCCGAGAAATGCAGCCCACCCAACTCTTTCAGTTTGCCAATCAAATCCTTTGCCCGTTTCTGGGAGATGCCTTTGGAAAACAACACGCTGTCAATCAACAGGCGAAGCTCTGCGTTATCAAACTTCCGCTCACCCAAGAAAGCACCTTTGTTATTCGTTACAATGTCGTAACCCATTTCCTTCAGTGCGTCGATGTTGTTCTTCACCGAGCGCCGGTCGCATTCCATTCCGTACTGTGCCCGCAGGTGGCAGATGATTTCCTGCTGGGTCAGGTGATGTTCTTCATCGGAATACTGTTCCAAGATATCCAGAATCAGCATATTCAGCATTTTTTTGTTTCCTGTTGCAAACATAATCTCTTCCTCTCGATAACTCATTACTGTTCTTTTCGTCATGCACTTTTTTTCTTCCTGCATTTTGGGATATAATTTTTATTTATCCTTCAGTTTATACTGGTGCTCTCTGATTGCGTGTCCGCATTCACAGACCATTTTCAAAATGCCGTCCGCATCGCTGATATAGAATTTGCATTTTTTACGGGACTTGCAGTATGTTGTTTTGGCCCGGGGGAAAAAGCCGCCGATAACAGGAATGTAAGCTGCTTCATTTTCCTTTATATCTAAAACGGCACGGCAGTTATAATCTTTCATGTTGCGATTCAACCTGTCTGCCTCAGCTTCCATCCGGGCTTTCTTAGCATCAAAGAACGGCGCTAACGCCGTGTCATAGTGTTTGCTGAAAATCTCTTTTACTTTGTCTTTCGTATTCATGTAACTGTCCATTTGCTTCGGGTTTTGCATAATCATCATCCGCACCATCAGTAAGGCCGTGTACACTTCGGCATGTTCTTTCAGTTCACCGTAACTTCTGTGCTCGCAGGTTTCCTCAGAAGTAGGGCCGGGAATCCAGTGTATGTAATCGCCCATCACCTCCACAAAATCAAAGGGAGTTTTATGCTTTTTATAGGAACTCCGGGCTGTGATGTGACTTAATTCTTCATGCCTTTTGGCTAATTCCTGCACCTTTTGCGTTTTGGCCATGGCGTTAAAATGCGATTTCAGTGCCTCTTCGGATCCCAGGTACTGACTTGCTTCCTGCCGTGCTGCAACGTAAGCTTTATCTCTGGCCTGTTCGGCAGTCTGTCCATTCAATGTTATGCCATTTAACTGCGTAAACATTTCCCCCACACACAGTTGATGCTCCCCGTACATCGGGAAATGCTGCAACTCCGCAAAAGAACTGTTCATAAAACACAACGCTGCAATTGTTAAACCGATAATCTTTTTTAACATGTCATTCACCCTTCCCTTTAGTGTTCCTGATTTACCAAAGTACTATTTAACCATGTGTTTCTTAAAATGATGTTTCTCGTTGCCATATGAGCAGGTAACAAAATGACAGACATTTGCTTTAATATCGGAAACTCCTCTAAAAATACAGTTGGGAGCAGTCGGTAATCCATAAATCAGGTGCCCATCTTCTGTCATATAAGGCTTGCCCAACTTCTCTACCGGAGTAATAATAACCTGCTCACAATCTACAGACATCCATTTTCCCTTTTTTGTTTTGACAAATTTTATTTCTTTTCCGCATCTTTTACAAATTGCCATCTGCGTTATTCCTTAATGTCAATCTGTACCAGATTGAGTATGGCAATTGTTCCCATCACACATCTGATCTACCAAAAACATTTTAATTACATCGGCATAATACTCTTCTGATTGTTCTTTTCCCACTGCAATATTGTTGGCTAATACCTGCCTTAGCAATTCCCACGTTTCAACGAATTTGCAGAGTTTCTTATCAGGAATCCAGAACTGCCCTCCTTTATACGTAAGTTTGCGGATTATGTTTTTAGCAGCTTTAACACTCTTAATCGGTATAAACAAATACTGCAGGATATCATTTGGGTCGGGTCGCGCTCTGCCACCTTTGGTTTTTATCATAACCGGGTCTATTATTCTACACATCTCAGCCAGTATCGCAATTAACTGCTCATTCTTTGGTTTACACGGATTTTCAGACAGGATAAGAAATAAGTTTTTCATTAGCCAATTTTTTCTAAAATCATCAAGAAGTTCAATATAATCTCTTAGATGCATCGCCATATGATTTATCTCCGTTAAAACCTCCACTAATCGTATTCAAGGCCGACGTCTTCCAGCATTTTTTTAAACTCGTCTCCATTAATCAGCCTGACATGCCTTTTGTTGGCTTCCTCGTATATTTCCTGTTTCTCAAATTTATTCGCTGTTGTAATTACCCAGCCGATATTGGTCATGCCATCATTAAAACTGTTTTCATATTGTTCACTATAACTTAAAACTTGCTCCAGCGCCCAGGCATCTGTATAATCAGCCTGCGGTCTGACATGAATATAAAAAAGAACATTCAACTTCAAAAAAATAGCGATTACGTCACAGTCTTCGGTTTTATTTCCTTCGGTGTCCACCGGCGGCATGAATATATAAGTGGCACCAGATTTTTCCATATAGGATTTGACGATATCTTTTAATTCTTCTGTAGTTTTCATCCACAACCTATTACCAAGCGGCATATTTCCCCATTCACCCCACTCTTTGTACACAGTGAACCATTCTTTCGCTTTAATTTCGTACAATATTGCTAAATCATCCCTTCCACAGCTTCGAGCCCGTTCTGCCCATTTTTCATATTCTGCAGCCTTATGAAGATAGGTAACACCATCCCATCCTTCATCACTTTCATCATCGAAGATTGGCTCCGGGAAATCGTAGTTTACCGGTTCCGGAATGTTTTTTTCCTTGTTATCTTTCATCACCATATCACCTCTCTCACCTCTCTCATTTATCTTTTGGATTTGTATAAATTATAACCGCTTCAATGTACATTTTTTTACACATAAAAATCCCCTGCCCATTCTGAACCGCTCCCCGTCAAGAGGACAATGAAATAAAATATAGTTTTGAGACGCTGACAACTTCTTGTTGTCAGCGTTTTTACTTATGCAGCAAGATATAATTCATGTTTCTCCATGGGCGTCAAAACGCCAAGATTTCGTTGGAGTCGTTTGTGGTTGTAGTAGTCAATATAATCCGTAATCATTTGTACTAATGCGTCTCTGCTGGTAAATCGTTTCCCGTAATATCGTTCCCGCTTAAGTATTCCCCAAAAACCTTCCATCGGTCCGTTATCAAGGCATTTGGCAACACGAGACATACTTTGTGTCATGCCTGCTTTTACTAACTTTTGGTGAAATACCCTGCTGGTGTATTGGTAACCCCTGTCACTGTGGAAAATCGGATGAGCTTCTGGGTTTGCCTGGACGGCTTTATCAAATGTATCATATACTAGCTTATTATCGTTACTGTCCCGAATCACAAAGGCAGTAATCCTACGGTCATATAAATCCAAAATGGCGCTCAGATAAATCTTATGTTTATCAATCCCTTCATACCATTTGAATTCTGTTACATCGGTCAGCCATTTCTCGTTTGGTTTTTCTGCCTTAAAGTTTCGGT
>JAEETM010000196.1 GCA_016290335.1 Treponema sp.
ATGCTACGGACAAAAAACTGTACATCACTTCTGAAAATAATATCCTGTATCTGACAGAATCTTACTGCAGTGCAGAGACAGAAGCTGCAAAGAAAGCCAAAGCAGCCGAAGCCAAAAATTCCACGTTGAAAAAAGACTATGAAGAAAAAGGGATTACAGCCGAAACGGCCGGCAGCGCCGTACAGGATCCCAAGGCCTTGCAGAAAGCGCTTCTGCCGCTGACCGATTCTTCATTGAATGATCCTAAGGTCCAGAAAGCATTGCAGAAAGAACGGGAGGCAATCTTAAAAGGCCTCACTTTCTTTAAACCGGACAAAAGCAAAAAGAATTTTGGCATGAACGATCCGGTTCTGAAACAGTTTGTTTCGTTACCGGACGACTGGTTGTACGTTCGTGCTGCTCCGGAAATCAAGGAGCAGGACGGCTTAAAAGTGAATGTGGCCTGGACAGCTCCTTATACTATGGTAAGCAACCTGGCAAATTTTGCTTTTATGACAGATTTTGAAAAAAATCTGAAACCGGAAGAGATTTACAACATTTATGATGAAAGTGTAATATTAGCCAGCTACAGTATCCGGAAAAGCAAAAAGAATAAAAATATTTCTGATATAGCTGAAGAAATATTCAGTATCCCACAGTCTGATATGCAAAAGGCACTGGATGAACTGATGCCCAAGCTGCTCAACAATGAAGATTTGAAAAAATATGCGGTGTTAAGCAATACAAAAGCAAAGATTGCAAATGACGGTCAGGTAATTAAGCTTGCTTTTGACACCAATGTTAAAGTTATGAACCGGTTTGATTTTCTTACCCATGCCAACCTGGCAGGAACCCGGAACAACGGACTGTTCAGCCTGTACATCTCAAAAGGCGATAAAACAAAAACCAACGCAGTCGCCAATCTGGCAGACAAAGTGAAACTGCTGCCGGAAAAATAACAAGGAGCTAAACGAAAGATGAACAAAGTACTTTGCGCTTCAATCTCTGCACTTCTGATGACCGGAAGTTTATCTGCTTTTGCTGCCGCAGCTACCTATACGGATTTGGATTCGGGTTTTGCACTGAAGTCACAGCCTGCCTGGATGGAAATCGGTGGCAGGAGCTTCTACGGCCTTGCAAATAAACCGGATAAAAATGAAACTGCCTTGAATATTATTTGCGCATATACAGCCAAAGAGGTGGAAGAGGCAACCGGAAAAAAATTCTCAACAGATGAATTTCTCAAAAAATATAAAGATTTACAGGTTCTGGAGCGCAATGGGCTTTCGCCGGATAAAGTAAATTATCTTCTGTTCATGCCGGATCCGTATGAGATAAAAACCGGCAATAAGCTGTCTTTGGCGCCAAAAGAACTTCTTGACAATTCAAATATCAGCATTTCCACAAACAAAAGCGGAAAACAGCCTTATGTGTATCTTCATATCGTGGATAATGGAGGGGCTAAGGAAAAGCTGAAAAGCCCTGGCCGTTCGGTAGATATGCAAATCTCCATAACATCAGCCAACAACATGCTCTATACGGTTGTTTCCACTTTCCCGCTGCCAAATCTGAAAGCGCAAAAGGAAATAATCGGGGAGGCCACGCCGTTTACCAAAAAGAAAGTACGCAACGAATTAACCGATGGGAACAAAGTAAAAGTTAACGGCTATGTGGATTCCCGTAAGGCGTTTCTGAAAGGGCTCCGTTTCTTTACACCGGCTAAAGAAACCATTCCATATGGTTTTAATGACGAGTTACTGGGGGGCAGGATCTCCTTACCGGATGACTGGGCCTATGTTCAGGCCAATGATGACACCATTGACAAAAAGATACCGTTAAAGATTACGTTAGCCATGCCCTGGGACGGCGTATCTGATTTTCTAAAATATCACGAGGAAATAAACAAATCACAGGGCAAAGAGGATGCCTCAAAAATAAATTTTCAGAAAATTTCAGAGGTTGTTTTGTTTGCCTCTTCGCGAACCAAAGATAAAAATTCTTTCGCGGAGTTTTTCGAGAATCCGATTCTGACAAATCTTATTATTGACAAATTAATAAATGAAGGTCTGAAACATCCTTCCATAAAAGAATATGTTGATTTTAAAGAAGTCAGTACAAAATCGGATTTCAGAGACAATTACGGAACAGTTAATTTAACCGGACGCGGATCTGCAAAAAATAATTTTTCATTTAACGTTAACGCAAAAGCAATGTTTACGCCGCAAAATTTTGGTTTGACAGCTTACATTTTCAGAGACGACAAAAAGATGAATACCGACCTGAAAAACAGATTAGAAAAAATTTCATTGCTGAAAAAATAATTTGAATTGATGAAAAACCGGCCAATTCGTTGTGCCGGTTTTTTGTTTAAAAAAACGACCGCGTAAAATGCCCGTAGAACGATTTTTAAGGCAGGGTACGATAAATGAGTCGCGCAGAATTAAAACAGGGCTTAAAACGCAAATATGAGCGTTTAAAAAGAAAAGCAGTTAATTGCGATAATTCCAGTACCGAGTTATCAGGAAAAACAGAAGAAAAG
>JAEETM010000094.1 GCA_016290335.1 Treponema sp.
GCAATTTTGTTTACAGATTTTATCGATACCGAAAAGTTTTTGCAGCTTGATGAGCCAAGAAAGTTTTCGGTACTGGAATCGCAGATTTTGTACGACCCGAATAATTCTTACAAAAATGAGCTTGAAAAAATAAATCAGCTTGTAAAAGAAGATTTGAAAAATTATCTTGATAATGCGCTGGGGTACATTCATTATCTTATTTCAGATTACAAAAAAGACCGCTGGTATCGCCGGGAGGCATTTATCCAGATGCACGAAAATCTGAATACGGCAATCCGTGCCGGGGTAAGGGCTCTGTTCTATATAAATGGATTTTATTCGCCGGCAGAAGACAGGGCAATTTATTATTCTCACAGCTTGCAAAAGCTTCCGGAAAACTATGCAGAATTAATTTCGCAGTCCTGTAATCAAATCACAGATTCAGAAGAGGATTATTTCAGGCGGGAAAAAATATTTATGGAAAATATTGTGGGATTTATTGAAAAGAATAAATCTTGTTAACTGGCGGACGTGGTTTGAAGAGGTAAACAATCTTGGCAGTTTTTTATTTGGTACGGCATGGCGAAGCTGACTATTCTGATATGATGGAAAAAGGCTTTTTTGGATTTGGCCGGGATTTTGCGCCGCTTTCTAGAACCGGAGTGGAGCAGGTGGAAAAAACTGCAAAAGATGAGCGGTTAAAATCTGCACAAATAATTGTGTCTTCGCCTTATACCAGAGCGTTGCAAACTGCGGCAATAATTTCTAAAGAAACTGGCTTGAGGATTTGTGTAGAAGTTGATTTGCATGAATGGGTGCCGGATAAAACAAACCGGTACACAACTACTGAAGAAGCCTTTGCGTTGACAAAAGAGTTTTATGCAAATAATGGTGTTTATCCGGATGGGCAGCAGCTGAAGTGGGAGACGTTGGAAGAAGTTAGAAAAAGAATGCAGGGAGTTGTTGAGAAATATTCAGGGTATGAGAAGGTGATTTTTGTTGGGCACGGTATGGCATTCAGAACACTTAATGGTATTGAGCAAATGCAGCCAGCGGAAATTGTAGAGTGGGAATATAATGCAGGTGTCTGATAATTACAGCGCTGTTTAATAATGTTGGAGTTGCTTTGGAAAATATTTTATTAAATACCTGGATAGAAATGAAAAATGGAATAAAAGTCCGGCTGATATCCAGAGATGTTTATAATTCAGATGAAAAATATATTTTAATCATGGAAATAAACGAAAACGGAATTATCAGAAATATAAACTTAATTGTAAAAGGCAGGAAAGTTTTTGATTCTACTGGAAAATGTGTAGACTTCGGCGACGCGTATCCGATGACTACAGAACACGGAAAAATGATGATTACCAAACAGTTTATAAGTGTGTGGATGGAATAGAAGAAGTTAAATCTGTGCTTATTACGGATAAAATGATGTAATTATAGTTTTTTATCCGTAGTTTTTCGAAACTTTTGCTTGTTGTGAGAGAAAAACTTGTCTTTTATACAGATAAAATTATCTGGAGTAGTAGATTTATCCGTAAAAAAGACTGTATTTCAAGAAATCTAATCAAAAAATATGTAATTCCTACGGATAAAACAGTGCGATTTAGGATTTTTATCCGTAGTGCGCTTGATTTTTTAACTATTTGAAAAATAAAATAACAATTGGTGGCTGTTGCGGACAAAACTTTGCAAGAAATGACGGGAAAACTCCTCTTTTGGGCGGTAAAGTGGTATCATAAGAGGACGGAGGTTTTTGCATGGAATGGTTGAGTTGCATTCGGAAAACGATTGACCTTTTGGAGGAGCAGCTTCTGGAGAACGCGGCGCTGGATGACGATTTTGATATCGGGAAGGTTGCACGGGAAGTTGGAGTTTCGGCTTTTTATCTTCAGAAGGGCTTTGCAATTATGACCGGGTATTCGATTGCAGAGTATGTTCGGAACAGGCGGCTTTATCTTGCGGCGCTTGATATTCTTTCGGGCAGCAAGGTGATTGATGTGGCCCTGAACTACGGCTACGACACACCCGACAGCTTTACAAAGGCTTTCTCGCGCTTTCATGGCGTTACTCCGATGCAGCTTAAAAATGAACCTCACAGGCTGAAAACTTTTCTTCCTCTTAAAATCAATATCACAATCCAGGGGAGCAACAAAATGGATTACATTATTGAAGACTCATCAGAGTTTACTGTCATTGGTTTTGAGCGGGAAATAGCCAATAATCAGGGCTACGAAAAAGTTCCTAAGTTCTGGGATGAAATTAAAGAAAAGCATCTGGATAAGGCGTGGAGAACCTGCAGACCTGAAAATGCGATTGAAGAAGCAATCCTGAAAAATAACATCGGGATGCTCGGTATTTGTATTGATGACAATAATCCAAAAACTTTCCGCTATATGATTGCCGGTCTGTACAAGGGCGGCGAGGTTCCAGAAGGGCTTACTCTTTATAAGGTTCCAAAAACAACCTGGGCAAAGTTTTTGAGCACGGGTCCTCTTCCAGGTGCGCTTCAGTCTCTGAACACAAAGATTTTCAAGGAGTGGCTTCCGGGCAATGCCGACTGGGAATTCACTATGGGCATGAACATTGAGTATTACATGGAAGGAGATTCTTCCTCTGCGGATTACCATGCTGCAATTTGGATTCCGGTGAAGAAGAAGGGTTAGTTTAAACAAACAGGGCGTGACCACCGCGGCCTTCGGCCGCGGTGGTCGGGCGTTCCGTACTTCGCTTACGCTCATCCTCCTCACTTCGTTGCGGTGGACTGCTTCGCAGGTGCTCCATGCCCTCACGCAGGTTTACAATTTATTTTGCACAGTTTTTCCTGTGAGCCTTTAGTTTTTTCAAAGCCCAGGCGTAGTGGCTGGAGGTGTTGCTTACAAAATACGATCCGAGCGGTGCTGTGCCGGTCCAGCAGAAATATTTGGCTTTGAAAAGTTCTTCGTTGGTGTAGCCTTCGATGAGCTTCATGACTTGGGCGTGGCTTTTTTTGAACATGGCTTTTGCAGATTCGAGGCTTGTTTCCTGGTGATTTTTCCAGAACATAAGGTTCATTGCGCCGTAAGTTTTCCAGCTGTATTCTGAAGGCAAAATTGATATTGCACTTTTGCTGTCGGTTACCTTGGCGTTGTTCTTTGGGAACTGCATCATGAGCTTGTGCCATTCATACAGGTGAATCAGAACATCGCGCACGTTTTTGTCGCGGCTCCAGTGAGCTTCTTTTTTGCTTGGCTGACCTGAAAAATCAAACGGAGTGTTGAGCTCCTTTTCTGTCATATTGTCGATAAAATCCATAAGTGTGTTGTAGTTTTCCTGTGCTGCTTTGAGCAAATCTTCTTTTGTACTTGGTCTTGGCATTTGAATCCTCCTGTGTTTAAAGAAACGCGAGCAGTGGTGCAGCGTTTCATAGAATTGCAGAATAAGAGAATTGGAACGCTTCAGCGTTTCAATTCTTCCTTTCTCTATGACATTAGTATATCACGGTAGCCGCGGCACAAAAAGAAACAGGTTGTTGCTTTTTTCGAGGGGAGGGGGATTTAGTTGTTTTCGTTGATTATCCTTTCCAGTGTTTGAGCTGTGAGAGCATTGTGTCAAAAAACTGTCGGCGTTCATCATCACTCTGATTCTGCGGGTTAGGCATGTGTTCCAGAAGAAAGTCGATGAGAGATTCTTTCTGCTTGTAAATAAAATCGCCGTCCACGTAGCACCATTTGCAGTAATCTTCGTTAAAGCTGTTGTCCGGTTCGCGGCTGATCATTGAATCTTCGGTAAGCGGCATTCCGCAGCACTGGCAATAAAGCTGTCGTGGAGAACCGAGCAGGGTATTTATAGAAACGTTGAACTCGCGCGAAAGAACCTTGAGCATCTGTGGATTCGGCTGAGTTTCCCCGGTTTCCCATCGGCTAACAGCCTGTCTTGTAATGTTGACGCGGACAGCCATTTCTTCCTGAGTAAGATTGTTTTTTTCGCGAAGAGATTTTAGTATTTCGTGAACTTCCATACGACGCCTCACTTTGAATTGATGATTTAATTATAGCACAGGTTTTACAATTTACAAATATCAGCTTGTCACATATAATAATTCAGGTGGTGAAAAATGGAGTTTAATTCATTAATACCAGAGCTTAGTGTTACAGATATAGATAAATCAAAGGATTTTTATTTATCTCTTGGATTTGAGATAAAGTACGAAAGACCTGAAAATAAATTTATTTTTCTGCAGCTTGAAGAAAATCAGATAATGATTGAAGAGATTAACGGGCACTGGTCTGTTGGCGAAATGCATCATCCTTTTGGGAATGGAATTAATCTGAGTATGCGGGTATCTGATGTAGAAAAAAAATACAAGGAATTAAAATCGCAGGGCATAAAAATGTTTCGGGAACTGGAGGTTCACACATATAAATGTGATGATGTAGAATATTCTGACAGTGAGTTTTTACTTCAGGACCCGGACGGTTATTTATTAAGATTTAACAATTAGTGGTATAATCTGATTTTATGGAGCAAAATTAAAATGAAAAAATGGTATGACGAAGAATATGAGTTCACCGTAGAAGTTACAGGATTCCTTCACGGAGACCACACTGAGCGATATTGCCGTAATGGCGAAGAACCTGGAGACAAGTATACCTGCACATACGGATGTCCTGTAAATCAGAACGGGTACGGAATCTGCTCAAAAACGATGATGATGCTTTATCCTTTGATGGAAGCAATTCGAAGCGGTGGTGATCTGGAAAATCTTGGTGGCGATGGAAAATATACAAAAACGATTGTCTGCCCGGATGGCTGTGTAATTTTTAAGCTGACGGCTAAACCTCTTGGCAACGAGAACTTTCACAAGGGTGGATTCTGGGAATATCCGGATGAAACAACAAAGTAACTGGGTGGGCAACAAATGGAAAAATCTTTTGCGATTACCGGGCTTCATCATATTTCAATGAAGTGTAAGGCCCCGGCTTTGTTTGAAAAGGCAGTTTCGTTTTATAAAGAGATTCTTGGATTTGAAGAAGAGCGACGCTGGGCTGAAGGTGTGATGCTGAAGTCGGGCGGAACAGAAAGTGGTGAGTCTCCGGCTCGGCTTGAGATTTTCTGCAATGGAGACGGAATCCGTGAGCTTGGGGCTGTGCGTCATTTTGCGCTGCAGACAAAAATGGTAGATGAGCTGGCGGCAAAAGTTGAGGCTGCCGGTTATGAAGTTTTTATAAAACCTAAAAATATTGTGATTCCAAGTAATCCGGAGTTTCATGCAAGAATGTCGTTTTTTTATGGACCGCTTGGTGAACAGGTGGAACTGTTTAATCCCGAAGACAAAATATGTAAATAATATATCCACCCATTCTCAACATATACAACTGGGCATAAATCCTTTATTCTATAATCACAAAGCGCTTTGAAAACAGAGGATAACATGAATTACAGAAATGCACAGGACATTTTTCCAGAAAATCTTTTGAAGCAGATTCAAAGGTATGTGAGCGGCGAGACGATTTACATTCCGGCTAAAAATGAAAAAAAGGCGTGGGGAGAATCTTCGGGCTACAGGGCATATCTTGCAAAAAGAAATCAGAGTATGAAAAAAGATTTTGCCGATGGGCTGACGATTGAGCAGCTTTCGGAAAAGTATTGTCTTTCGTTTGATTCTGTAAAGCATATTGTCTACACAAAACAGGAGCGTACTATGACAGAATATAACAAGACACTTTCTTCGGCTATGAGTTATGCCGGAGAAAATAAAATTGATGAATGGATTCATACCTATCTTCATGACCCGCAAAAGAGTAATGTACCTTTGTCCGATGGGCTCAAGCTTTTCGAACGATATTACATTGGTCCGATAAAGATGCCGCTTGATTTGTTTGAGCGCAACACCGGTCCGGAGGAGGGTATGAAATATAAAATCGACAAGGACTGGTGGCCAATACATGTTGCAGCACTTGAGGATTCAATTAAAAAAGATCCTGATATGCCGCCGCTTATTGCCCACTATGTTGAGCACGGTTTTGAAATGAACGATGGTAATACCCGTCTACAGGCATATAAAAATCTTGGTGTAAAGGAAGCTTATTTTATCATCTGGATTACCGAGCAGGATGAGTATGAAGAGTTTTTGTCCCGCTACGGAAATTATGCAGAAGGGGCACCAGCTGTAAGAAGGTAGGAAAATGAAAACATTAGTAATACTTTGCGCACCATGTGGTGTTGGAAAATCTACAGTAAAGGAAATTATTGCAGAGCGTAATCAGCTGAAAGACTTTGCCTGCATTGATACAGATGCGGTTGGCCTGAACTGGCACAGCTACAAAGGAACGGACCATGAAAATCAGTATTATACAGATACGCTCAAACGCGCTGATGAAATCTCCGATGACAAAAATATTTTCTTTGTAAGTGCCGGCATGAATCCGCCGAACTTTTATAACTTAGTGGATTTATCCGAATCTATAGAGCGTACTTTCTTTATCGGCATGACCTGCTCTGATGAAGAAATTACAAAACGCCTCAAAGCCCGTCCTGCCGAGCGCCAAACCGACAGTGACGAGTTTATAAAAACCCAGCACGAATACAGTGCCTGGTTTAAAAGAAGCAGAGGAAAGTTTCAGCTGTTCATTGACAACACAAATCAAACGGTGGAAGAAACCGCACAAATAATTGAAAACTTTATAAAAAACATTGATAATGTGATTTAATGAACTTAGAAAACTTTTATTATTTTACGGGAACTTCTTACGCCGGCAAATCTACAATGGTGCATCTTCTGGCAGAAAAATATAACGGCATCGAATGTGGAGAAAACTATCACGACAATTACGATGGTGAGCTGGATCCAGAGGAGTTCCCGGCTTTATGCTATACGCGCGACCTTAAAGACTGGCATGACTTTATCCGCCGGACACCGGAAGAATATGCAAACTGGATTGCGGCTGCGAAAAAAGAATGTGAAATCATAGAACTTCGAATGATTGAAAAAATGGAAACTAACGGTCGTAAGGTGTTTGTTGATACTAACATCAGTCTGGAAACACTTCATAAAATCAGTGACAGAAAACACGTAATGGTTATGCTTTCACCGCGCGAAATGGCAATAGACAGATTTTTTGACAGACCCGACAAAGAAAAGCAGTTTTTATATCAGCTGATGATGGAAGAACCGGATCCTCAGGCAGCACTGGAAAATTACCGTCGCGGACTTGAGCTCATTCACTCGCAGGAAAGCTATGATGAGTTTTTAAACTCCGGTTTTGAAATAAACATGCGTGATGATAAACTCGGACTCGAAGGTACAATGGCTTTAATCGAAAAGAAATTAGGGTTATAATAGTAATCAGGAAGAAAAAATGGATTACGAAATTACTGATTATATTTCTCCAGAAGAGTATATGGAAATGAGAAAGCTTGTAGGGTGGAGTGAGTTTCCGCTGGAGCAGGCTGCAGAAGGACTAAAGCATTCGGCACATATTTGTGTTTTCAGAAAGGATGGAAAAGTGATTGGTATTGCAAGAGTGCTTACCGACCATGGTTATGTTGTTTACATTGCAGATGTAATTATTCATCCCGAATATCAGGGACAGGGACTTGGACGAGCCTTGATGAACAACGTTATGTCTTATATCAATAGTCTCCTTAAGCCAGGCTACAAAATGATGATAAGCCTGATGGCGGCGCAGGGTAAGGAAGAGTTTTACAAAAAGTTTGGTTTTTTCACACGCCCGGATGATACTCACGGCTGTGGAATGTGCCAGTGGATTCAGTCGGAAAGCTAAGTAAAGTTAAACTGTTTATTAACAATACCAATCAAATCCATAGACTCCACAGCCGTGATAATTGAAAACATTATCTATGTTCAAAAAATGTGTTTGTGCAAAATCCAATCTGTTTGTTATCATCATTTACCATTGAATCATTTAACAGATCTTCAACTTCCATATTACTTAATTGGTGCTTCTTTCCTTCTGAATCAAAAATGGCGGCAATATACTTAATGAAAGATGGTTGGATTTGACGAGTTTGTCCTTTACAAAGATTGAAAATGATTTCAATTTCATCTTCATTCAAGATTTCTGGAATTAATGCATTATGCTTTTTCCTGAACAATTCATATTGATAAGGAATTACAAGTGCTTTCAGTTCTTCTTTTGTGTAATCTCTGAATCGAATAATATTCATCCTATTTAATAATGCTTCAGGTATAGGTTCCTTAGAATTTGCTGTTGCGATAAAATTGGGAATAAAGTTTTTTATTTCAACGTCAAAAAAATTATCTTTATAGTGGATAATATTTTCCTCACCGAATAATTGTAAGAGTGATGGTAATACATCCTGGTTCATATCACTTACTTGTGAAGAAAGACAGGCTTTTTCAATTTCATCAATCACAATAATTGCATTTAAGCAATTCCTGTTATCCAGCGCTTCCCAAATAGATGCAAGGACTTGACCATGTGAGGCTCCACGATATTCTTGTGTTGACCCTAGAAGTTCTGTGATTCCAGAGCCATTGCCCATCGGGATAAAGATGTCGTGGTCTTGATTGAATAATTCTCGTAATTCTTTACACAGCATTGTTTTGCCACAGCCGGGAGGGCCTATAAGCAGTAAAGGTGGTGTTCTAATAATGTTCTCCTTTGAAAAGAGAAGGGCAATTTTCATAATACCATAGAGTAATTTTGTATCAATAATGTTTGGATGCTGCTGCATTAAGGCATTAAATTTTATAAACATTTTTTTATCAGTTTTCAGATACTCAGCTGGAGTCATTAATGCTTGATAAATATGTTGTACTTTTTCTTTTAGACCTGGGGTATCACTGCAACGACTTGCATTATTTCCATAACGTTTGATGAAATCATTTTCATCAATTGCAGTTATAATGGATTTTTTTTCAGCTTCTTCTTTTTTTAATCGAGATGTAAAATCAGAAAATAAATCTGGAAGAAGATTCATAATACTTTCAGAATCTGTGTTAACTACAAGTTGGTTAACTTCAGCAATTAAATCTCGTTTTTTACTCGGCGTAGCGATTTTTGACATATAACTTTTTATTGAATGGGCTAAATCAGAAGAAAACATTCTATCTACTTTGTTTTCCAGACAGCTATCTTTAAGTGAAATTTTTAAACAAGGTATCAGAATGTTGTTTTTTAATTTGTTACCGCAAATGATAAAATTAGAACAGATACCGGAAGAGTTGTTAAGAACCGACATCTCCTTATCATCTGTTTCAAAAACATATTTATCTAACCAAATACATTCTTCAAAAAAATCATTTTCCATTAAGTAGTGAGAAAGTTTAAGGAAGTCATCTGCACCTTTTGCATACCAGAAATATGTACCCTCGGATTTTAAACGTGAATAAACATATGAAGAAACACATTCGCCTGTGAATGACACAGCAGTATTAAATGGAGATGGCATAGCATCCGGCTCACCATTTATTTCATAATCATTTAAATTAAATGATTCGAAATGTGGAATTGTCGAAAGTCTAAGCAGCTCATGTTCAAAAAGGTTAGTTATTGATAACAACTGTTCGGATTCTTTAAAGTCTACAAGACCAAATTTTACAGCACATAATAATAATGAACGAAGTTGTTTATTTGTTGTATCCAACACATAATTCATAAGCGAGTAAAAATCGTTTAAATAAAAAACGATTTTATCTGAATAAAAGATATTTTTAAGCACAGAATTACAACAAAGATCTAATATAAATAATGCTTTTTTATTTTCAAGAGACATATCAGAAAAATAAGAATTGTGTTCTGAAAAAATGTGTTCAATGATTTTGCTGTTTTTGTATTGTGCATTATTTAAAACTTCCATGTCAGAAACAGAGTCTAAATTCACGTTCTTTAAGGCTGTAAGCAATTTGTTTCTGTTATTTTTCTGTTTATCAGAAGATGTAATCTGCAAGAAATCCATTACAATATTGCGTATGTCTTTGTTTCTGGAAAAGTAGTCCACGCTAAAATCTTCTGAAAGCAAACAAATTAAGATCTTCTGATAAAGTTTTCTGAATCTTAAGTCTTTAGTTTCCATAATAGTTTTCTCCTTTGTAATTGATTTATTTTTGATGAAATGTTTGTTATTAATCTGTTGGTTTGTTATAGTAGCCGATAAGTTCAAGGTATTTTTTTCGACTTTCAATGAGCGATAGGATTTCAAGATACATGTTATAGTCCACTTGCAGCGCGAGAGGAAGAATGTAACATTCAGAATCTTCACAGGTGCGTTCAATAAACTTTGCATCTGTAACAAATCCCAGCTCAATCAAATTAGCTATGCGGTCTCCACACTTAAGTACTTTCGAGTAGTAAGAACCTTTTTCAACAATACGTTTTAAAAATTCACCTTTAGTTTCATCGGATTTTTTTGAAACCTCTAAGACAAGCTTCAAAACCTCTTGGCCGTCCTGGTCACAGTTTTTTATAATGTTTTGGTCAAATCCATCTAGGTCCTCTAAAACATCATGGATAACAGATGCCTTTAAAAGAATTGGATCTATGTATCCGTATTCAATTAAAATCCCTAGAGTGGAGATTTGATGGCGAAATGCTGTTCCACCTGCTTTCCTCTTTTTTGAAATAAGATTTGTTGCAATGAAGATGTAAGGTGCAAGAGTGATTTGTGTCAGCTTTTTCATACTTGACATATCCATTATTGGTTTTTCTGTTCGCATATAGTCTTTCATTCTTTCCTCCCATTAGATTAGATTTGAAGATTGTTAATTTATAGGAAAAATATATATAAAAAAAAATGAGACAGAAATCACAGTTTTTCGAACGTTTGTGATAAATATTTACAGATAAATACTTTTATAATTACTTATAGAAAAATGCTTGACATGTTTTAGTATATTTAATAAATTACCGTTGTTTCTTAAAATGAGTTTTATAACTAGGAGGCCTATTAAAAAACAGATAGTTTAACATTCATAAAAGAATAGTAGTTTCAGACAGAACGCTTTTTGTGTTTTGGTTGAATATGATCCGGGGGGCATTTAAAAGAAGCTGAGATCAGCTTCAGATAAATGTGTTATATTCAAAAAAACATTTCCAAACAAGAGGTTTCTTATGGATGATAGGCAGTTATTTTATAGGATTCTTAGAAGATATATTTTTGAAATTATAGAAGCTAAAGATATACGCTATAAAAAATTATTCACACTTTCAGAGTTTGCAGAATTAGAAAACAGATATATACCTGAAGAACAAATAAAAAGTGTAAAAAAATTAGATTCACTCATAGCTTTTGCTCTTAAAAAAAGTGGGCATAAACATCATTTTGAAACAGTTCGAAACAATTCTTCCATAGATAAATTTAATCCAGCGTATGTATTCAGTTGGGATCAAGCTAAACTTGTAGCAAAAATATTCGTAGATATTGTTTCGAACAATGCA
The DNA here is from genome assembly GCA_016290335.1 of Treponema sp. Next base: position 11,388 of record JAEETM010000094.1, read on the forward strand.
AATATTCATGCACTGGAATTTCTAATAGAAGATTTTCTGCGTGTAAATGATACGAATAACAGTTATAATGCAAAAGAAGAAGCTCGTAAGATTCTTGGTACATTGTTAAAGACAGAAGATGATCCTAATTCTGAATTGGTTGCTAAAAAAGGCAAACCTATACTTGAAGATATTATGGAACAAATTGATGCGGCTATAAGAAAAAAATCCTTTGTTTTTGTTCAAGGTGAGAAAAACTCAGGCAAAAAAATGCTGGTTGATTATATAATAAACGATTGGTTCAATCATGTAGATATTGTCTTCAACATTCGTATAGATTGTGAGAAAACAGAGGTTACATATTCAAAGTTCCTGAAAACACTGTGGTCTGTATTTAATAACAATGCTGAGTATACAAAATCGGAATCGGAATTAATTTATAAGGTTCAGGAATGCATAACAGATGATGTTAAATTCATAGTGTTTATCAATGGATTTGATTGTATAAAGAACCCTGACGATCAAAAAAATATTATTTCTTTTTTGGAGAAAAATATACCAAATGATGATATTGTCATTCTGACAAGTACAGAGAAAAAAGATAAATATAAATATATAAGTGATTTGTTTACATCCATTGATGTAAGAAAGTATACCAAAGAAGACTGGCTGAAACTGGCATCGTTCTATAAATCTCGAAATAAGATTGCAAGAGATGCTGAAGAGATATATGAAAAAATTGCTGAGCTTGCTTTTATGCTTGGAGATGGTAATCCAAAAAAGCTTATGAAATGCTTCTTTGACTTATGCAATCAAATTGCGTATGAAGATACAACTGATTTTAATCCCGAAACAAACAAAGTTCTTTTTAAAGAAGTTATAAAGGATTTAAATGATGATTGTATTGCCTGCCTTGTCACACTCTCTTTGTTTTCTAATCCAATATCGTATAGTTTATTATCTAAAATATCTGGAATTAAAAATGATTGGCTGTCAAATGCCATCAATGTGTTAAAAGATAAATTGCTGATAAAAATAACAGAGACAGATTCAGACCAAAAAGATTTTCTGTATTCCCTTCCAAATAAATTAAAAGTCCCAATGGATGACGAGAAACACAATCACTCAAAGAAATACGAGAAAATCTTTGAGCGGTGGATTCAATACTTTAAACAATTTGAGAATATCAATGAAATATCTGTTGAAGATGAAAATGATCAGGAGAAACTCAAAATGATATTCATGAACATCGGTCGTATACTGGATTATTGTGAGGAAACAGAACGATGGGAAGATTAGTGTGTTTTGTCACAGGTTTTATTGTAAGGAGA
>JAEETM010000197.1 GCA_016290335.1 Treponema sp.
GGATGTCAGGACTATCTGCAGGGCTTCCTCCAACTCCATAAACTATGATTTTTTTGCCCGCAGCTGAAAGGGATGGAAGCTGTTTTTTGAACCAGGCAAGATTTTTTATTCCACCCGCCATGAACCAGCCGCCGAAAATAATTGCATCAAAATCAGAAAGTTTGATTTTTTTTACCTGCTTGAATTCTACGCATTCTGCCCCACTCGCCTCGCTGATCCATTCTGCATACCTTTTTGTAAAGCCTGTCTGACTTGTGTAAATTACGATTGCTTTCATTTTGATTTTATCCTCCAAATATAGAATTATGATTTTGAAAAATATTTTTCATCTAAGGGGCTATTTCCCCATCGACGCTGCTGATTTTTCCATCGAAGTAAATAAAGTCTTGATCCGGATATTTCCAGACCGCACGGAAAATTGTCGGACGTTTGATGCCATCTGAATACAACTTGTATTCCCGGCACTGGGCTTCCCAAGGAATATTTTCGATGCTTCCATCTGAAGAAGATTGTCCACGCTCGTCTGTTGAAAAATAAATCATTTCATGAGCATCATTGAAGTGATAAATTCCACAAGCTTTTACTCCCTTGTATTCAATGCGAGCTTCTACCCTATGAGAATCAAGCTGATTAAAACTTACAAAATTCTGCAGCAAGGCTTCCGGTAGAAAAATGATTTCTGCAAGATAAGTCACAAGGGCAGCCTTATCCATCTGTTCGCCAGTCTGATCAAAAAGCTGGAAGGACTTTGCAAGAACTCCCTTCATTCCGCCTTTCCCGTTCACAAAATAATCATAGCCTTGAAAAGGAATACCAAACATTTTACTGTCGATAAAAGCAAGCCTGACCGGAGCGTTTGCAAAATCAACCTGACTATAATCAATCTTAAGCTTTGGACGGTTCTGGCCAAGAGCAAAATCAACCTTCTTATATTCCATTTGTAAAATTGATTTTCTCGGGCTGCCGATATAGCCGCACTCTTCAAGATAAGTCTGAATCAAAGGAGGAAGTGATTCAAAATCTTCTTTTGCATACACAGCTTCTGAAGCTTCCCTTAAAAAACTTTCCGAAAGTTGTGTCTGTTTTGTAAGGTCTTTCTTAAACTGATTTTTAAAAGGAGAATAAGGAATATTAAACCAGAAAATCACAAGCACTATGAGTGCGAAAATTATAAGCAGCAGAATCATTTTCTTTTTCCTCATGAGACAAGCTCCGCTTTCATGAGATTCTTTTCCATCTTTGAGATAATTTTGAAAACGCTGCGTATTTCATCATCAGAAATGCCCTCATATAAAAGCTTCAAAAAATCCATCTCTTTATTCTGATATTTTTTCGCAAGCTTTTTTTGCTTTGAAGTAAAATAAATCCGCTGCTTGCGTTTATCATTATCATCCTGCTTCAGAACAAGGATTTCTTTTTTTACGAGGGCGTTGAGAATCTCTTTTACGTTCTGTCTGGAACAGCCCATTGTTTCGGCGAGCTCATTTGCGGTAGGAGCCTCTTTTGAATATAGATTCATACAAGCCAGAAGAAACCACTGCTTGCAGGTAATCTCTTCATAAAAAGAATCCCCCGCTGCCTGCAGTCTGTTCATAAAAGCAAAGAGAAGCCCGAACAATCCAAACTGAGGCGGCATCATACCAAGAATCTGATCATTTGTTATCTGCATATATGCAATATATTGCATAATATTATAAATGTCAAATTCAAAAAATTCCAAACAATATCAGTTTTAATTTTTCCAGATAGTTTTGATGATTTGAACTTCTCTCCCCTGATAATTTCCAGGGCCCTGATAGATTTGGGTGAATCCGCATTTTTCAAGGACTCGCACAGAGGCAGTATTTTCTGCAAGGCAGATTCCGTAGACTTCTTTGATATTGAGTTTTTTTGCCATGGCAGGAAGAAAGGCTTTTACTGCTTCTGTGGCGTAGCCTTTGCCGGTAAAGTTTTTTGCAATGTGATAGCCGATTTCCCAAGTCCCTTCGTCGAGTTTGCAAAGCTGAACATAACCGATATTTTTGCCACCGTCATTTGTGATTATTGGATAGACGAAAGGGCCGTCTGCGCTGTCATATCGTGAAATCAAGAACTCAATCGCAGCGCGGGCTTCTTCGACTGAATCATAAACTTCATCCGGAACAAATCGTCTGGTATCGTCGTCCTGTGAATTTTCGTAGACGCTCTGGGCCATATCTAGTGAGAAAGTTTTGATTGTAAGACGTGATGTTTTTATATTCATAAGATTTTACTCAATTGGTATGCGGATGATATGTTTCTGATCCTTGAAATCTCCAATAATCTGGCCGCCGTTTTTCAGCATGATTTTTACGGTAGGCTCGTTGCTTTTCATCGGGAACAGCTTAATTTCTTTATATCCGATTTCTTTGCATTTTTTCAATAACTCTTTGAATAAAATACTTCCGTATCCTTTTCCTCTATGTTCCTTAGCGATGCCGTACCCAAGGTTTCCTGCGCCGACAACCGTTTCCAGATACTCGGATG
>JAEETM010000198.1 GCA_016290335.1 Treponema sp.
AAGGTTTTGCAACATAAAGTGCAAAGAATACAGTCTGGTTTAATCAACAGAAAACAGTGTAATCGCCTCTACAACTTTAATTCCAGCCTCTTTCAGTACCTGAGCGCAGTTTTCCAGGGTAGAACCGGTGGTGCAGACGTCATCGATGATGCAGACACGGTTTGGGAACTCACCTTTGAACGGTTTTAATAGCTTTTGTACCTCCTTTTGTCCGACAAGAAAATAGGACTTGCCGATTGTTTTTAGTCTCTCTTCCCTGTCCAGTTTTTTCTGCTGACCTGTAGATTTGCGTTCAAGCAGCGGTAGAATTGTAAATCCAAACCTGTACTTCAGCTGTCCGCAAAGCTCGTCAATCTGGTCCCACCCTTTTTCCTGTATTTTGCCTGGTCGGGGTGGCACAGGAACAACAACTTTCACATTTTTTAATTTTAGTGCTTCTGCCACAAACTGTGCAAAAAGGTCCGACAATGACCTTACACCAGCCGATTTCCACAAAAACATTAAATCCTTATTCCACAGCCGGTAAGAAAAAAGCGGCCACACCGAATCTGTATGGACAAGAACCGGTGTTTCACGGCATTGCAAACAGACATCATTTGCAGAAATCAGTTCCTTGCCACACTTACGGCATCGTTCCGCGTTAAAGGAGTAAAAAATGGAAAAAGAATTGTTTCGACACTCCCTGCAGAGCGGATAATACCAGGTTGTTTTGCCGCACACCACACAATGTTCGCCACCAGAAATAAAAACAAAAAGCAGGCGCAGCAAAGCCTTCAGAAACCTGACAACCACAAATGACATTCTGTTCACATACTATTAATAGTCAAAACATGAATAAAACAGGAAGATTTTTATAAAAAAATGTGAAGAAAAATTAAAAAAATGTGAATTAATGTGAATTATAGACCGGAAAGCTCTTTTTTCCAGCGGCTTATAGTTTTCAACGCATCGAGCGGCGTCATATTATCAGGGTCAGCAGACAAAATCTCTGCAATAATGATTTCTTCATCACTGAAGAGTCCCGGTGCACTAACACTGTTTATTTTCTGCGAAGGGATTTCTTTTTCTTCCGGCAGGACAGGCTTTTCGGAAGCTGTTGCCTGAATGTGGCTCAAAATTACATTTGCCCGGTCAATAACACTCTGCGGAATACCGGCAAGCTTTGCAACATGAATACCATAAGAGTTTTCCGTAATTCCTTCCTTTACTTTGCGGAGGAATACAACAGTTCCATTCTGCTCTGAGATTTCAAGACAAAGCTTTTTTAACGAAGGGTGCTCCATCCTTGTAAGCTCATGATAGTGAGTTGCAAATAAAGTCCTGCATTTTATTGAATCAATAAGATATTCAGAAACAGCACGGGCAATAGCAAGTCCATCCTCGGTAGAAGTTCCGCGCCCTACTTCATCCATAATAACTAAGGAACGTGTAGTTGCCGCACGAAGAATATTTGCTGTCTCCATCATTTCTACAAGGAAGGTTGATTCGCCTTTTGCAAGATTATCAGAAGCACCAACTCGGCAGAAAATCCTGTCTGTAATTCCGATTCTTGCTTTCTTAGCCGGTACATAAGAGCCTGTCTGGGCAAGCAGTGCAATCAGAGCATTCTGGCGCAGATAGGTTGATTTACCCGCCATATTCGGACCGGTAATAAGATTAAAGGCAGGAATGCCGTCATCATCAGCACTGAGCAAGGAATCATTCGGCACAAACTCCCCGGTCGGTAAATGGTTTTCCACAACAGGATGCCGTCCTTCGGTAATTTCAAAAAATGTAGATTCATCTATAACCGGACAAACCCATTGATTTTTTATTGCAGCAAAAGAAAGCGCAGAAATAACATCCGTATCGGCAACTTCATCTGCAATCTGCAAAAGATAGTTTATGTAAACGTGCAGCGAATCTCGGATTTCCACAAATAAATCTCTTTCAAGCTCAAGAACCTTTGTAGAAGCCTGATTAAGCTCCATTTCAAGCTCCTGAAGCTTTTCGGTTGTATAACGGTCGCCATTTACAAGAGCACGGCGCATAATAAAATGAGGCGGAACAGAAGAAAGCTTACCCTTGCTTACTTCAATAAAGTAACCGGAATTGCCGGTGTATTTAATTTTAAGATTTGTAATTCCAGTTTTTTCACGTTCTTCCTGCTCGTATTCGGAAAGTATCTGATTAAAGTTATCGTGAATGCCGCGCCAGTGATCAAGCTCTTCTGACCAGCCGGATTTTATAATTCCACCATCGGTGAGCGAGGTTGCCGGGTCATCAAGAATTGCATTTTTTATGATTTCTATGATTTTGAGCGAATCATCGGAAGAAATAAAAGAAAAGTCGTAATCATTCAGATAGTTTTTAATTTCTACCCACTGTTCAAGACTCTGGCGCAAAGCCTGCAAATCTTTTGGATGAGCCCGGTCCATTGCAATTCGGCCGGCAAGTCTTTCTATATCAAGGATGGATGATAAATCGTTGCGTAGTTTTTCAAGTAAAGTGCGGTCGTTGTA
>JAEETM010000199.1 GCA_016290335.1 Treponema sp.
GTGCTATGGTGGGCACTGAAGAAAAAGGCTCAACCTACCTGGATTTAGTTGTAAGCGGAACAACAGGACACGCTTCGGCACCGCCAAAACACTCTTCGGTTGGAATTGCCTCCCAGATTGTAGCTGAAATTGAAAAACGCGAACCTCAGGTAGAGTTTACGCCAACAGTTACACAGCTTTTAAAAACGATGGGAAAAAATAACTCCAGTCTGCCAATGAAGCTTATATTCTCCAACCTGTGGCTTACAAAACCGATCGTCAATCTGATTTCCAAGCTTTTGCGCGGCGATCTTTTTGCCCTACTCCACACAACCTGTGCTATCACAAAGTTTACCGGAAGCGAAAGCTATAACGTTCTACCGCTGAAGACAACCGTTGGCATGAACTTCCGCCTGCTTGGAAAAGATACCGTTGAAAAAGCTGTTGCCAGAATTGAAAAAATTGCTAAATGTGTTGCCGGAAAAAAAGCAGATGTTCAGGTAAACGTTATCAGTTACGGAAATCCTTCAAGGGTTTCTTCTACAGATTGCGAGCAGTGGACAATGCTCAGCAAAGTTATAAACGAAACCTGGCCCGAAGTAATTATCAGCCCGTATCTGATGATGGCCTGCAGCGATTCCCGCCATTATTGCCGCATTACCGATAAGGTGTATCGGTTCAGCGCAATGTACATGTCAAAGGAAGACCGCGCAATGATTCACGGCATAAACGAGGCAATAAAAGTAGACGTACTTTTGAAAACAGTTGAGTTCTACACACGATTGATTGCAGGGTTTTAGGGGAGCAACCCCTAGGAGAGGGGGTAGCGGAAAACCGCAGGTTTGAAGCGAGGGGGAGACTTCCCCCCTCCTACACCACCTCAAAATCAAAAGAACTGCGGGATGCGGTATATGGACGAACCTTGGTCTGTGCAACCTCTACGTGGGTAGGATTCTTCAGATAACCTTGAAGTGCGTCTGCAGACTCAAAGGTGGAATCGAGCATTAAATCGGCAGTAGAACTGGCAATACGAACTTCGGTGATAACCTTAATGTCTACCAAGCCGGGAATCTTACCTTTGAGGCCTTCAAGTCCTTCTTTTATGCTGTTTTTTACGGCAAGCTTTTCGGCTTCCGGCATTTCTTTAAGTGTCCAGAGAATTATATGCTTTACCATTTTTCCTTTTACCCGTTTGCAAGCTTTTTGAGTTCTTCGAGCATTTTTGGCAGGTCGGCTTTCATATTTTCATCGGTGAACTGGCAGGTTCCAACCTTTTCGTGACCGCCACCGCCATATTTAAGCATAAGGCTGCCAACGTTTACCTTGCAGGTTTTGTTCAAAATGCTGTAGCCAACCGCAGCCGAACAGCCCTTGCCACCCTTTCCGCTTACAATCCAGCAGGAAATGTTCTGATTTGGATAGAGGCAGTAAATTAAGAAACGGTTGCCGGTATAGATTGGGTCTACGCCACGTAAATCAGAGATAATCAAATTGCCTTCTGTTTTTGTGTACTTCTGAACCATATCTATGAACTTAGCTGTCTGCTCGTTGTAAACTTCAATTCGTTCCTGAACATCAGGCAGTGCAAGGATTTGCTCCGTAGTCATTGTACGGCAGGCTACCATCAGCTTTTCCATAAGTGCGTAGTTAGGCACAGTAAACTCACGCCAGCGACCAAGACCTGTTCTAGGATCCATCAAAAATCCAACCAAAATCCAACCAGTAGGATGAAGAATCTCTTCCGAAGTAAGAGTACCAGAATCAACCTTATCAACTGCGGCCATTATATCATCAAAATTAGGGAAGCGTTCCTTGCCACCGTAATATTCATAAATAATTCTTGCACATGATGGAGTAAGCCGGCTTTCGCCCTTGTATTTTCCTTTAAGGGCAAGTCTTTCGTGCTCGCTTGAATGATGGTCAAACCAAAGGCCACAGCCTTCTACAAACGGAACATTTGCCAGAACATCGTTTGAATCAACAGGTACCAGACCGTCCTGTAAATCCTTTGGATGAGCAAACTTCCAGCTGTCAATAATCCCTGCTTCCAAAAGCAACGCACCGCAAACCAAACCGTCAAAATCTGACCTTGTAACTAAACGCATTTTTAATTCGCCTCCATTTTTCTATTATACACCCAAAACGGCTTTATCGCAAAAAAAATCAATTACCTGGAGTCTTAAGCAGGGAAAGACTTTATGCTTACGGATTTTTTGCCGTAATTCTTGCAATTTATCCGTAACAATATAAATAATTCAGTGATAGAAAGAGGTAAATATTCCCTGACTACGGATTTTTTGCAGCAATCTTGTCAATTAATCCGTAGTAATTCACAAATAGTAAGTATGAAAATTAAAAATCTAATCTAAAAAAGGTCAAGTCCAAATTTCGGTGTAAATTCCAATCCTAATATAATGATATGTAACTAAGCAGCTTCAAGCGATTGCCTTTGTGTAATTGCTATAGATTGCATTTTTAATTTTACTTCAAGCGTAATCTT
>JAEETM010000200.1 GCA_016290335.1 Treponema sp.
TTTTGTAATAAAAAATTTGCCCTCAGAGTTCTTTACCCAAATTTCAGCACAAACATAAAACTCTCCTTCTGCAAAAGGCTGCCCTCGTTCATGAGTTTTATTTAAAGGATTTCGCTGACTGTCATATAAATCCCAAAGTTCCACTTTTTTTCTCCATCTACTTTTTCTAAAAAAACATAAGTGGCGCAGTGCGCCATCAACCTAACAATTGGTTGTACCTGCCTACAATCGAAGAGCCGTTAAGAAAAATGCGAAAGCATTTTTTAGGCTCATCGAAATAATGGCTCGGAACAATTGATTGTTCCGCAGTGGGCTTGACTGCCTGTCGGCTACGAACCTTTGTTAGGTTGCTTATTTATCAAAATCAGCAGGTTCTACTCCAGGAACTTTTGATAATACATATTTAAATTTTTCTACAGAAGCTTTGTCTGCTCGTTGCTCGAGATATTTTTGAGTTTCAAAAGATGCAATCTTTTCTGCTACTGCTGAAACAATAAACTGATTAATTGAAATATTATCTTGAGTTGCAATTTCTTTTACTGCTTTATGATAAGAATCTGGTATTCGTAAACTTAAACTTCCCATATTTATACCTCCTGCAATGTTTCTAAGAATTCTTTTGGGTTAAGAATCTTCAGTCCAAGATTCTCAGCTTCCCTAAAATCTTTTTTATTATAAGTTACAATCGTTTTTGCGTTTGATTGAATTGTAACTTCCAAAACATGATCATCAAATGGGTCTTTTAAATAAGGTCTCCATAGATAAAATAATTTTGTTTTTTTTCCAATCTTACAAAGATAGTTGATGAAATCTTCTATGTCAGAATCAGTAAAAATTGATCGATCAAGTTTGTTTTTTAAGACGGCTTCATATTCCAATATAAGTGGAACTGAAATTGCAAAATCGAAAACATCCTCACTGATTTTTGAAATCAATTCAAATGATTTTCCTTTGTTGCTTTGTAAAGCGGAAAGGATAACATTTGTATCAATTACAATTAATTGTTTCATTAAGTAGTATTATATATGATACCATTGTTTATTGTCAAATAAAAAATGGCGGGTTTGACCCGCCGTAGTTTTATAAAGCTTTACATAAAAACATTTCCATAGGTTGTTCATAGCCAGAAAGATTCATTACTATTCCACCACAGTCTTGAAATCCAAGTTTTCTGTAAAAATGCTGCGCTGATTCATCTACTTGTGTAGATGTTAACACCATTCCATATCCTTGCTGTTTCATATCTTTTTCCCAGTGATTTATAAGTAATTTGCCATATCCTTTTTTCTGTTCATTCCAGTCGATAAAAAGTAATGTACAGAATGGGGTATTATCCCAGAAAAGATTATATCTTAATATTCCAACGGGCTTAGAATCAACAAACAAAACGTATCCTTGTTTATCGCGTATCTTTTTTTCAAATTCTGATTCTGGTAAATGACTGTCCAATTTAAACCAGAATTCTTTATCCTTGTTTTTTACATATTCTATTTGAATCATTTTTTTTCCTTTCATGGCGCAGTGCGCCATCAACCTAACAACTGGTTGTACCGTAGCGGGCTCGACCCGCTGTCGGCTACGAACCTTTGTTAGGTTTAGTTCATTGCAAACTGAGATTTTGGTGTGAATTCAATTTTTAAATTCATACCCAGACCTTCAGCTAATCTTTTTAATATTTTTATTGTAGGATTGCCTGAGCCATTTTCGATTTTGCTTATGTCTGATTGAGCAATTCCTGTAGTTTCTGAAAGCTGCTTTTGAGTTACATTACAGGCTTTTCTTGCATCTATAAGTGAGGAAATAATTTCATATTCTGGTCCAAGTGCGTCATATTCTTTTTTGAAAGATTCATCTTTCATCTGTTCATTTAATGCTTCATTTAATGTCATTTGTTATCCTCCTTTTGTGGATGCTTTGCAAGATAATCCTTGCGATATTCTTTTGCCCGCTCAATTTCTCCTGGTGGAGTTTTCTGTGTTTTCTTTCTAAAACCATGTGTCACAATTATTTTGTTTCCAACAAAGAAAAAATACAGATTTCGAATAATATTTGTACCTTGTTTTGTCCGCAGTTCAAATATTCCATCGTCAAGATGTTCTGAGTAGGGTAGCCTAAGTTCTGTACCTTTTTCTTCCAAAAGTTTTAAATCACGGAAGGCTTTAGCTCGAAGCTTGACTTCGAGCGTATTAAGAAACAAGAGACATGGTTTTTCACCATTTTCCTTTTCATAAAACTCTACCGTAAATTTATTTTCCATCAATTTAAGAATATAGGATAAAACCTATATTTGTCAAGAAAAATAAGGCGGGCTCGCTGGAAACTTCGTTGCGAATAGACCCGCCGTTGTCTATTTTCGTTTCTTTACTTCATCCATTTCAGCAATTAATTCTTTTAGTGGTCGGTATTCTCCACCCCACCATTCAAATACATGCATACCTTCATCTTCAAGAATTGATTCTGTAAG
>JAEETM010000201.1 GCA_016290335.1 Treponema sp.
GAAAAGGATTAGGCAGCAGGATTCTGGAAAGCACAATAAAAAAGGTTTATAATGATTTTGGAATCCACCCGATTATTCTTGGAGTTCACAAAGATAATGAAAAAGCAGCACGCTTTTATTTTAAAAATGGTTTTATTAAGACATCCTGTATGGATGGCGATGATTACTGCTTTATCAAAAATTCCTAAAATCTATAAAAAAGGAAGGCATTAAAATGAAAGAATACAAATTCTACGGATGGCAGACCGCTGATTGCAAACCGGCAGATCCGGCTTATGAAAAAATACAGAATCCGCGACATCTTTATGATATACTCTCTGAAATCTGGTGTGAATATACCTGCGCTCCCCGCCTGAGGGAAAAGTGGTCCCGCGAAAATCAGACGGTTGGCCAGTGTTCAATAACAGCTTTTCTTGCCCAGGATATTTTTGGAGGTAAGGTTTACGGCATCCTTCGTCAGGGCGGCAACTACCACTGCTACAATGTTGTCGGCGACTGCGTTTTTGATTTAACCAGCGAACAGTTTGGCGACGAAAAACTCTGCTACGAAAACAATCCCGAACAGTTCCGCGAAACCCACTGGCAGAAAACCGAAAAACACGAACGTTATAATTATCTTAAGGCAGAGCTTTTGAAAAAGCTGGAAGAGCTTTAACTATGTAATGGACTTCTTCCCTCCGTTAGACAGAAAACAAAGCAACAAGTAATCCTATAAGCGCACAGGAAGGAAGGCCTATTAAGGTTCCGATGCAGCTTTGCTTTATATGAAAAAGATAATCTTTGTATTCCTTCATGTCCTCTGTGCCGGGAATGCGCATTCGTTTTGAATGGCAGAACCATAAGCAATCAATAATTAATGCATCAAACCAGGCAATTGAAAGCCAGATTATATATGAAGATATAAAACCTTCAAAAAATGTTTCTGCATGATTTATTTTTTTTAGCACCAGCACAGAAAGAATTACTAAAACAATTACTCCAAGGCATTTGCGGATAATATCCTTTGCAGTAAATCTTTTTTCTGTGTTTTCTATAAGTCCCAGTTCAACACATCGCTTTCTGATTGCAGGAGGGTAATCGGAGATAACTCCCAAAGGATTTTTTGCGTCCATCGGTACAACTACCAGAGCAAATAACCCCATTGCTATAAGACATTCAATCAAAAGTATCATTTTCTTCTTCCTCTGTTAAAGTTCTTGTGTTAGCCTTAACTAACTTTAGTATAATACTGACTTAAATCTTATGCAAGCAAGCTGGTGTTCTGCAATTTTGCTAAAAAATCACATTCATCAAGGAATTTTATTTTGCAAACGGGCATCTTGCGCCAATGCACTGGCTGTTTTTTGAAGAATGGATGCAGACAATTTCCCTGCCTTCCATTTCAATTCCAAAATGCTCTTTTACAAAATCAATGGCACTTAGGATTGCAAGATAAGAATCTCGTTTGCAGCAGCGGGGGCCTCCGATTTTTCCGATTGCTTCTAGAGCCCGGGAAGTCATTAAAATGGTTTGCCCCCAGGATTCTTGAGTAAGAGGGCTTGCTTTTAGAATGATAGAAACAAACATTCCCGTACTTATTCCAGCCCCACAGGCACCCCAATATCCGCAAGCCCCACCGGGAACGCTCTTTGTCCTGTTCTGCATTTCCTTTAAGGCTTCTTCAAGATTTACCTGGCCGCCCGCATTTTTAAAAGCCGTAAGCAAGGCCGCCCCAACCATAAAGTGATGCTCCGGTCCATGCATGTGACAGAAAGGCTCTGCCATCATCATGCGGATTATTTCCACCGGACTTTTTGACTGAGTTTTTAAACAGATAGAAAAAATTGTTTCAAAGGTATTGATATCTTCAATCATTGCTTTTCCTCTTTATTGTTGATTTTCCCGGATTATTTCTTCAACTACTTCAACAGCGGCAGCAACCATCTTTGGGCAGAACTCTGTGAAGAGTTTATTATCGCGGCAATATTGAACGCCTTTTTCTGTAGACACATCGCAGCCCAATAAATCATTACAGATGTAAGAGCCGCATTTTTCTTTGAAGCGGTCCATCATTAAATCATTTACTTTATTTGAAAGCAGGCGGCCTTCTATGTCACCGGCAGCTTTCTGGCCATACAATAATCCTAAAACCATCAGGGCTCCGGTCACTGCTCCACAAACTTCCCCTTTTCGCATACCGCTTCCAAAACAGCTTCCAAGTCTAAAAGCCTCTTCTTCTGTAATTCCACACTCTTTGGCAAAAGCCGCTAGAACAGCCTGAGAACAATGTAGTTTTTGCGAAAAATAATTTACTGCTTTTTCTTTGTGATTCATCGTACAGACCTCTTTTATAATTCAAAGTTTAACAGCAGCATTTTTCATCAGATTTTTTTGCAGGTGCAGCTTTACATGTAAATTGTGAGACGGCACTTTTGAAATCAGAGAACTTTTTGCAGTTTATTGAATAATATGTCCACTTC